>CAZTVD010000014.1:0-8224 GCA_964616955.1 Candidatus Woesearchaeota archaeon | reverse complement strand
CACAGGTCCGCCATACATTGCAGAAAACATGTTTGCTATGCCTATGGCTACTTTATATGATTTTATGGCAAACTCCGGCTCATTAACTTTTTTTGATGCTTCACTTGACACATAGTCAATGTATTCCTCAAAACAACCGAATGCCTTATCCACCCTTCCCTTTGCAAGATAATCTCCAACTCCCTTGAATTTTCTTGCAAGAGTCCTTACTGGCTCTGGTGCTTTTGTAAGAAGGTATTCCAAAAATATTTCCCCTTTTAAAGAAGTTTCTGTTTTTTTCCCTTCTACCACCCCCAATAATATAGGATTTTACTTAAATAAATATTTTACTATTTACAAGTAATATCATAAAACATTTTATTCTTGCAAAAATCATTTTTTTATGATTGATATAGATATAATCAGAAAAAATCCAGAAATAGTCATAAACAACCTGAGAAAGAGAGGGGGGAAAGAGGATATTGTGAAGGAGATAATCAAAAGGGATGAAGAATGGAGAATAACACTATCAAAGCTGAATGAATTAAGAAAGAGAAAAAATGAAATAAACAGAAAGATTGCTGAATCGAAAAAGAATGGGAAAAAATGCGATTCATACATAAAAGACAGCAAAAGAATAGACCTTGCAATAGAAGAAATAGAAAAAAAAGAAAAAACTCTAAAAAAATCTGTAGAAGAACTTCTTTTGAAACTTCCCAATATCCTTCACGAAACAGTGCCAGAAGGGGAAGGGGAGGAGGACAATGTTCCAATAAAATTTTGGGGAAAACCAAAAGTGTGGAAGGAACACATTGGGAATTTCAATCAGTATTGTAATAAGTGCAAATTTAAGAAAATAAAGTGGAAACCCATGGACCACCAAGAATTGTGTTTCAAGTGGGACCTCATAGACATAGAAAGGGCTGCAAAAATTTCTGGTTCAAGGTTTTATTTTATGAAAAATCAGCTTGTGATTCTGGAGCAAGCACTAATAAGATTTGCATTGGATGAACTAATAAAAGAGGGCTTTTCACCCATTTCACCCCCATACATGACAAGGAAAGTTTTGGAAGAGGGAGTAACAAGTTTGGATGATTTTAAGGATGTTATTTACAAAATACAGGGTGAAGATTTGTATATGATACCCACAGCAGAGCATCCTTTGGTGGGCATGAGGATGGAAGAGATTATAAACCCCTCTGAACTTCCCCTGAAATATTGTGGAATAAGCCCGTGTTTCAGAAAAGAAGCGGGAAGCCATGGGAGGGATACAAAAGGCATTTTTAGGGTGCACCAATTCAACAAAATAGAAATGGTGATATTCTCAAAGCCAGAAGAGTCATGGCAGTGGCATGAAAGGCTCCTTTCCATACATGAAAATCTGTTCAGAAAGCTTGAGATACCCTACAGAATAGTCAATGTGTGCACAGGCGATATTGGAGTGGTGGCAGCAAAAAAATATGACTTGGAAGCATGGCTTCCAGGGCAGGGCAAATACAGGGAAATGGGCTCGTGCAGCAATTGCACAGAATGGCAATCAAGGAGATTGAATATAAGATACTTTGAACCAGACGGGAAAAGAAAATTTGTGCATACCCTAAATTCTACTGCAATAGCCACACAAAGAACAATAGTGGCTATTCTTGAAAACCACCAAACAAAAACAGGAAAAATAAAAATACCAAAAGCCCTCAGGAAATACACTGGGTTCAAAAGCATAGGTGATTAAATGGAAGACAAGATGTACATGCCAGATACAAGCGCCATAATAAATGGTGAAGTATCCAAACTTGTGGAAGAAAAAAAAATTGATGGAAAAATCCTGTTGCATAAGGCTGTCATAGCAGAACTGGAACATCAGGCAAATTTTGGAAAAGAAATAGGTTTTCTCGGTTTTGAGGAGATAAACAAAATCAGGGAAATAGCAGATATAGAATATGTGGGGGAAAGACCAACACAATACCAGATAAAAAGGGCAAAAATGGGAGAAATAGATGCACTCATAAGGGATGTTGCATGGGACAAAGGTGCAGTTCTCATAACAAGCGACAAGGTGCAGGCAGAATCAGCAAAAGCCATGGGTATGGAAGTCATATTCATAGAAAAGGAAGAGGAAGAAAAAGAGCTCATTCTTGAGAAATGTTTTGATGAAAATACAATGAGTGTGCATTTAAAAGAGGGGACCATTCCTATTGCAAAAAAAGGAATGCCGGGAAAATGGGAATTTGTGCAAATTTCTGACAAGATAATTGAATATGATGAGCTGCATGAGATTGCAATCCAGATAATTGAACAGGCAAGAAAAAACCAGGAAGGATTTGTAGAAGCTGAAAGAAAGGGCTCAACAATTGTGCAATTGGGAAATTACAGGATTGTAATAACATGGGTGCCTTTTTCAGACGGGCTGGAAATAACTGCTGTAAGACCTGTAAAAAAAATGAGTTTCGGGGATTACAAGCTCAAAAAAGAGCTTGTAGAAAGGTTTGAAAAAAAAGCAGAGGGGATATTGATTGCTGGGGCTCCCGGAGCAGGAAAATCAACTTTTGCACAGGCACTTGCTGAATTTTATGCTGAAAAAAACAAACTTGTGAAAACATTGGAAGCGCCAAGAGACCTGCAACTCCCAAAAGAAATAACACAATATTCAAAGAACATAGGCACAAGCGATGAAGTGCATGACATATTGCTGTTATCTCGACCAGATTACACAATATTTGATGAGATGAGGAATACCGCAGATTTCAGGCTATACAGTGATTTGAGGCTTGCAGGAGTAGGCATGGTGGGGGTGGTGCATGCAACCACACCAATTGATGCAATCCAGCGATTTGTGGGAAGGGTGGAGCTGGGCATGATACCAAGCATACTTGACACAGTTGTTTTTATTGAGAATGGCTTCCCCTCAAAAGTATATGAACTGAAAATGGTTGTAAAAGTCCCCACAGGCATGACAGAAGCAGATTTGGCAAGACCTGTTATTGAAATAAGGGATTTCCTGAACAAAAAACTGGAATACGAGATTTATTCTTTTGGGGAGGAAACAGCAGTTGTGCCAATCATAAAAGAAACATCACCAATAAAGGAGCTTGCCTCAAAAACAATAGAGAATGAGATAAAAAGAATGCTGAAAACTGAAAATGTAAAAGTGGATATGGAGGGGGACAGAAAGGCTGTTTTATATGTTGACAACAAAAATATCCCAAAAATAATAGGAAGAAAAGGCGAAAGAATAAGCAATATTGAGAAAAAGCTTGGGGTAAATATTGATGTAAGGGAAATGCCAAAAGAAGGGGGGCTTGCTTTTGAGGCAGAGCTTGACAGAAGAAACATAAACCTGTTCTTTGAAAAAGCACTTGCAGGACAAAAAGTGCATTTGGAAGCAAATGGGAAGATTATTGGCTCCCTGGAAATAGGGGAAAATGGAGAGGTCAGCATAAAGAAAAATTCCAAACTTGGAAAGCTCTTAAGAAAAGCCATTTCAAAAGGGAATCTGATTGCATTATTATGAGAATAGGCATAACAGGAACACCTGGAACTGGCAAAACAAGCATTGCAAAAGAAATGTCAAGAATTTCAGGCATAAAATTGGTTGATTTGGAGCTATTTTTAAAAAAATGTGAAATAGGATTTGATGAAAAAAGGGGAAGCAGGATTATTGATGAAAAAAAGCTTTCCAGATTATTCAATATAAAGGGGGGCTTTGTTGTTGAAAGCCATCTTGCACATTTTTTAAGAAATCTGGATGTGTGCATTGTCCTTGTGTGTGGCATAAGGGAATTGAAAAAGCGTCTTGAAAAAAGGGGCTGGAAAAAGGAAAAAATAAATGAAAATCTTGAAGCAGAAAGAATGAAAATCTGCCTTGGGGAAGCAATGGACAGAAAACAAAACATATTGGTTTATGATACAACAGGAAAAAAAGCAGAGGAAGTTGCAAAGGAAATACTGAAAAAAATATGATAAGGGGAATTTTGCTCGGCATGGTTCTGGGAATTTTTCCCGGACTCCACATAAACAATTTTGCACCATTTTTAACAGGCTATTCTGGCATGCTCATAATATTTGTCTCAGCAGTTGTAGCCAATTTCTTTGAATTTTTCAAGGCAAGTGTTTTTTTCTCCCCAGATGAAGGTGAAGTGTTGCTCACAAATCCTGTTTCAAAAATGATAAGCCAGGGAAGGATGCTTTATGCGCTCAAATTGTTCATTATTGGCGCACTTATGGGTGTTTTTATCTGTTCCCTGCTGTCTCCCCTGCTCTTTGTTGTGCTTCCATTTATTTATTACTCGCTCAAAAACCTGTCCTATTGGTTCATTCTGTTAATTGCAATACACTTGATTATGAAAGACAAAAATCCTGCATACGCTTTTTTGCTCTTTATTTTTTCAGGAATTCTCGGGATTTTTGCTTTTAATTATGTGCAGAAACCCCTGGCACCAATGCTCACAGGGTTATTTGGCATGAGTTCGCTCATAAGCATAAAAAAGGACTTTCCAGAACAAATGAAAAAAATTGCTTTTGTTGCTGAAAAAAGAGAAGTTATGAAAGGTTCTTTTATTGGTTTTTTCTCCTCCCTGCTTCTGAGCATAGTGCCGGCTATTGGACCAAGTCAGGCATCCCTTGTTGGTGCAGAATTTGAAAAAGAAAAAAAAGAAGAGGTATTCCTCACCTCAATTGGAAGCATAAATACCAGTGATGTTTTTCTTTCCCTCATGCTTTACATGTCAATAGGAAAAGCGCGCATAGGTGCTTTCAATTACCTGATGCAGAATCCTGCTTATTTGTATATATTGATTTTTTATGGTCTTATTTCCTCAATTCTTGTATTTGTTTTAATAATATATCTGGCACCAAAAATAATTGATTTAATGGCAAAAATGGATATTGAGAAAATGAAAATAATGCTACTCTCAATTATCTGCCCAGTTATTTATATCATTTCCGGGATTTCGGGTATGCTTCTTTTGACATTATCAACTGCCTTGGGACATTTTTTTGAGAAAAAAACAATAAAAAGCCATGCTATGGGGTGCATCATGCTCCCTGTTTTGATGAGCTATTTATAAATTTCATCAAACCTTCCTGCTTTTCTGTTTCTTTTCCAAAAACAGATTCTATCCTTTTTTTCATCAATTCAAGAACAGCAGGGATATAACCCTTTAAATTAAACTTTGAAATAAGGTTAAAGGACGGCTCAAGGTATTTGTTTATTGTTCCCTCGGAAACAGTGAGTATTATCCTTCCCCCGCATTTGCGGCATCTGCCTGTCAGAGGTATCCTCCTGTAAATCTCATTGCACTCAACACACCTGAAGGATTGCCTGCTGAATTTTCTCATATTGCCCTTCAAGTCCCTTATAAAATGTTTTTCAATTACAAGACGCGCCACATCAGGTGCATCAACTGCTTTTATTTTTTCTGCAAGTTCCATTTGTTTTTCCACTTTATCAAGCATCTGGAGGAGTGTTTTGTAAGAGGAAATAAGGGTTCCAAGATTAAGGTTGCTTACTGGGTGGGTATATTTGATGCCCTCATATTGTTTGGGTGTGCTGAGAACATCACCAACCCTTGTAATATATACATCCCATGGATATGCCATTTCCTGAGTTTTCAAATAAAACTCTTCTGGATAAAAAGGAACTATGTCAAGGTTATGTACTTCTGAATCAACCTCGTTTGGGTCAAGGTTTGTTGTTAAAACAAGGGGAGCATCCATCGTCCTTGAACCCCTCTTGTCAGGAAGGTATTGCCTTGAAAAATTGAGAAGCCCGTCAAGAAGGAGCATTATTGCTGCCTCATCACCATCGCAATTTCTCCTCATGCCTGCATGAAAATAGGGGTGTGCATAAAACCCCTGGGTTTTTGAAAATCCTATTACTCTCCCAAGAACGCCCGCACTTGTATGCGGGGCAAGACCAATAACAAGCATGCCTATAAGGTCGTTCGGGCTTTTGATGTTGTAATATGGTTCCATTTTATACAATTTTGCAAGTTCATCATCTATGAAATTTGCCACATTTATAAGAAAATCAACAATACTGTTTCCCTCAAAATCGCAGTCAGGAAGAATCAAATCCTGTACTTTGAGCTCAAGTATTTGCTCCTCATTTTCAAGCTCCTTGCCAAAAATGTCTTTTGTATAGCCAAGTTCCCTTAATTTCTCAATACTTGTCCCGATTTCAGATGGTTTGAAATGGGTCAATGGGGTTTCGATCATATCATACCTTATAGTCCCGTCCTTGTTGACATAAACATTATGAAGAGCCCTTAATATGCCTTTCTCCAGCCTTTCCGGAAGGCGGTTTTTATTAAATGTGCCCCTGACTCCCTTTAACATCACAGGCATCTCAACACCAAGATTTTTGAGAGCTTCATTCAAATAATCCCTGATTTTTATTCTTCTTTTTTCAAATTCAACTGTTTTCACACCACAATGGGTTTCCTCCTCAACAAGCTTCCCGCATTTTGGACATTTTTTTCTTGGTTTTGTCAATTCACCACATATCTCGCATTTGGTATAAACAGTCATTCTCCTGCATTTCTCGCAATAAAACAGGGGAAATTCTGCCTCCACATATCCCTTATCATAAGCAGCAATAATGTCCCTCATTCTTCCCCCCTGCATGCCGCATGGGAATAATGTCTGGGGTCTGCCCTTCATAGTCCTCATTTTTGCTTTTTCAGGTCTTCCCAATCTTGCACCAATATAAACTCCCGCAACATCCATTATTTTCATTTCAGAAAAGCCATTCACATTTTCAAGAACGCTTTTATTTTGTTCTACTTCCCCTTTTTCACCCAATTGGACCAAAAGCGCCCTGCTATAATCCTCTTCAATGTAAATCATATCTCCCTTTATTTTATGGGGAACAAGGATTTCTTCCAGTACATCCTTCATTTCTTTTGTTTTTTCCAATTCAATGGGTGGTTTTTTGCCCCTTATGTGTTTTACAAGCTGTTCCAATTGGTGGTTATCAATGTGCTTCCAGAAAAAGGTAAAATCAGGGTGAAGGGGTATATTGTATTTTTTTGATAATTCATAAGCCTGTTCAAAAGAAATTTTGTCAAAAGGGTTTAATTGGGGTCCACCTGCTCTTTTTAAGTCCTGAACCCACCATTCGGGAACATAAGCACTTGGGACAAGAAAATGACCCTGCTCATAAAAATCGCCATAAGGAAACAAGATATCCCCAAGAAAGAGGATTTTAACAATCTGGTTTTGAAGCTTTTTTGCCTGTTCATAGGTGCTTATTCTTATTACATCGCCGTTCATCAATCTTACAACAGGACCACTTATACTATCACATGGTGTTATGGCACATGCTTTTCCCGGTCTCTCCACTTTTAGTTGGGTTCCTGTTGCTACAAAGTCAGAAAGCACCCCCATTGTTGCGGGGCTCAAAGCAGCAGCAGCCAGCCCGGTTAATCGTGTTCTTCCATATCTTAATCTGAACCCTCCTTTTTTCATTGGATAGGAAAATATGGGCCTTCCTGCAACTGCTTCCTCCATAAACCTGTAATTTGGCTTTAACTTCTCGCCTGCTTCCTCTTTTTTTGTATGTGCTTTTGCCTGAATCTCAAGAAACTCGCCGAGCCAGTCCCATTTCAAACCCATTTCCTCACCCCACTTATCAAGATTTTTTTTGAGTTTCTTTGCTTTCTGGCATAAACCCTCTGCAATAACAAGGCACATGCCCCCCCTGATGCGTGAAGTCTCTGCCCTCTCCACATCCTTATAATTCGAAACCTCTCTTGTGGAAGTGGGGTCCCCGTTGATCTCTATTGCCAGATTTTTGAGCATAAACACTATTTCCTCTTTTGAAGGGAGGTATTGGAGTCTGGATACAACAGCATGATAATCCATTAATTCTGTATAATACCTCTCAATTTCCTCTTCTGTTGGGTCATAGGGAAGATAACCAAGCTTTATTCTCAGGTAATCAGCAATTAAAACTGAAACAGAAGCAGCAGTTCCCCCTGAAGCCCTTATTGGTCCTGCGTAGTAATTAGCAATATATTCTTTCCCATCCCTTCTTTTTTTTAGCCTCAATTCCACAAAACCTTCAAGCGGTGCTGAAACAATGCCAAGGGTGACATAAGCAAGACCTACCCTTACTCCAGTTTCAATCGCCTTTTCCTTTGAAGGAAATTTGCAGAACTTCTCCTTTGCAACTTCTTCTGCAACAATAAGTGCAACCCTCCAGTCCCCCGGGGAGACCTAAAGGAGACCTTGGTCGATGGCATTCGCG
>CAZTVD010000013.1:0-8316 GCA_964616955.1 Candidatus Woesearchaeota archaeon | reverse complement strand
CAAGGATAATTGCTCCGCAGGAATGTCCTCTGGCTGATATTGTTGTGAAAGAAGGGGACAAAATAGAGGAAAAAGGTGTGATAATTGAGGTTGTTCCTGCGTACAACATAGGAAAACCATTCCACCCAAGAGGTCTTGGTGTGGGATACATCATGCAAATAAACAGTACAAGGATATACCATGCAGGGGATACAGATAGGATACCTGAAATGAAAAACATAAATGCTGACATTGCCCTCCTGCCTGTTGGAGGAAAATACACAATGGACATATTTGAAGCAGCAGAGGCAGTTAAGGATATAAAACCAAGATATGTCATTCCAATGCACTACGGAACATTGGAAGAAACAAAAGCAGACATAGATAAATTCAAGGAGCTGGTTAAAAATGCAGATGTCCTCACTTTATAAAAAGAAATACTTCCATAAAGAAAAACAAGAAGAAGAAGTTGAAAAAAGGGTGTATTTCACTGCTGAACAGATTAAAGAGGAAGTTGAAAAAGCAATGGATGGATTGAAAAAATCACTGGAGGCAATGTTAAAATTGTATGAGAAACACCCAAAAAAAACAAACGACCTGCCAGAAGAGTGGTATAGATAAATCAACAGCTTGTTTTTAATCCCTTTGATGCAAGCCAGTATCTGCACAGGGAACATATTTCTTTCTCCACACCGTTATTTGGGATTCTCCTTGCTGATTCCCTTATTTTTTTTTTGAATTCTCTATTTATTTTTTCAACACCCCGTTTTCCTTTCAGATAATTGGATATTGCAGCCTCACTGACACCAAGCATTTTTGCAACTTCCTTTTGGGAATAACCCATTTCTTCCACCATTATTTTTGCAAGCTCTCTTCTCAAAACAGGAAGAACATTCCACATGGCATATTCGCATGCAATCATAATTAATTAACAATTGTTGATTTTATATCCTTTATCATGCGATTTTCTGTTTCTCACGTAGCTTTTCTGTAAGCTTCATAATTTCTTTTTTTGGAAAATTATTATATGAGCAAAAAATAAGGAAATATTGTAGTCCGGATTCAATTGATTTTAAATCTTCATAAGAAGCATTTTCTATTGCCCTATCAAATTTTTTCAGGTATGCCCTTCTGTTTTCCTCATCATTGAATGCTTCAGTGCCCTTTCTTGAAAGGTATAATAATTTTGTTAATGGGTGTATTGAGAAATAACCTTGTTCCAAAAGAAAATCAAGCGGGGAGCTCATTATAAATTTCAGGGAAATATGTTATTTATAACATTATCGGAATAATGGAAAACTCCCTGATTTTTTTATAAAAAAGTATTAGCATTAACAATTATCCAGAAGGGCTTTCCCCTTCCTTCTTCTTTTCTGGGGCGCCCACCCGCCCCACAATAAAATCAAATGATATTTTGAAGAATACATTTTCTTAACATTGCAGGAGTGATTAAGGAATTTAATAAAATATAAAAATGGGCCCGGCCGGACTCGAACCGGCGACTTCCACCTCTCCCAAAACTTTTTTTGATGAAACTTTTTCTAAAAAGTTTCTGTGAGGGTGGCGTCATAGCCATTCTCCGAGTTTTTCCCGAGGGTTTTTGCCGCTTGCGGGAAAAAGGCTCGCTAGACCACGGGCCCCTAAAAAAAGGATTTTTATGGTTTATTAAAAACTTTTCATTTTCCCAATAGTTTTATAAACAAACAGGGATTTTTCAAAAAAATGAAAGTAAGTGTCAACAAAAAGGAATGTATTGGTTGCGGGTCTTGCGAGGCAATATGTCCCTCAGTATTCCAGCTAAAAAATGGCAAGGCAGAAGTAAAAAAACCAGAAGGAGCCCCATGCGCCAAGGAAGCTGCAGAGGCATGTCCTGTTGATGCCATAAAGATAAGCGATTAACCAAAATTTGAAAGGCTGAATCTTTATTTTGATGTTAAATTGGTAACAACTAAAAATAAATAAAAGCAGTTGGTTCTGCAATTCAACAAATCAATCTTTCAGGAGTTTTTTTATGACCAAATAAACTTTTTTAGGATTTGCCCTTCCCTTGAATTCAGCAATAACCAAACCAACAAGTTTTTTTATGTCCGCCCCCCTGTTTTTTGAAATTATTTTTTTGGCTTTTTCCTCTATTTGCCTTTCACTCACAAAACTTCCCTCTATTTCCATCAAACTCTTTCCATCAAGCAAATCCTTTAAAACAAATGGAACAAGATTTTTGCTTATAACGCCCCTCTCAATCAAACCCAGAACAGGAACAAGCCAGTTTTCTTCCACATTTATTTCCTTTTTGAAAATTTTTTTGAACTCTGAAGGGGAGGACAGGATAATGCTTGCAATAATGCTTGGCTTCAAGCCAGACATATTCATCACTTTATCAAACAGCTTCGAATAACCCGAAGAAATCATCTGCTCTGCCTGTTCCCTGCTCAGCCCATAAGAGATATATCTTTCCATAACCTCTTCTGGCTTTTCAGGAAGCTCTTTTTCCAATTTTCTCACATAACTTCTTTTTATTTCAACTGGAAGAAGGTCTGTTTCAGGATACATCCTTGCAGAACCAGGAGCAGGCCTCAAAAACACTGATGTGCCATCATTTTTTGCCATTCTCACTTCTTTTGGCACCCCTTTGACAAATTCCCTTGCCCTCCTCATAATTTCCTTTAAAATTCCCTCTCCTCCCCCAACAACAAAAAGAAATGCATCATTTTCCCCGCAACCCATATATTTTTTTATTTTCTCTACATCGCATTTTTTTATACCATAATTGGGAAGCTCATCAGAATGGATGACCCCCCCAAGCCCAAAATTTCTTGCTACCTGGGCAAACTCATTGCCAAGCCATGAATACCCCGCCCTTTTTTTTATCAGACCACCAAAGCCCTTTAATTTAGTTGCAAGTGCCTTTCCTTTTGATTTGAAGCCTGTGCTTTTAATGATGTGGGTTATGTCATAAATGCCTTCTGGCTTTGCCCTTCTTTTTCTCAATTCTTTTGAAATTTCCAGAAAACCCTTCTGTCTCTCAACTTCCATTTCAATTGTTTTTTTCAGGATTTTTATATCCTGAAATCCTTTGATTTCTACTTTGTTCCCGCCATCCACGCTTATGTTTATGTCCTGCCTTATTGTGCCTATTCCTCTTTTAACATCACACACCCTGAGGAGTTTCCCTATTTTCAGGGCTGTTTCATACGCCTGTTCAGCACTTTTTATATCTGGCTCTGTCCTTATTTCCACAAGGGGAATCCCAAGCCTGTCAAGCCTGAAAACCGTTTCATTTGAGGGCATTTTTCTTGCTGAATCCTCTTCAATATATAGCCTGTTAACCCTCACCTTTCCTGCCTTTGTATCAATATAACCATTCAAACCAAGCAGAGCTGTGCGCTGGAAACCTGATGTATTGGAACCATCCACAACAACTTTTCTCATTATCTGCAATTCTTCAACAATGTCCATATTAAGGAGCAAACCTATTTTTATTGCTGTTTCAAGGGCTTTTTTGTTTATATCATGCGGCGGCTCTTCGTCCAATTCCACAAGGCAGTTTGTATCAGTATAATATTCATAAAAAATGTCCTTACCCTTTTTCTGCTCATAAGATGCAGCAACATCCACCTCCCCTGTTTCGCCAAACATTGCCCTCATTCTTCTCCTTATAATTTTATGTGGCGGGTCCTTTCTTATAACAGAGGGGCATCTGCAAAAAAGCTTGCCAGAATCAATCTGCTGGTGTATTTCAAGGCCAATTTTCATATCAAAAACCACCTTTCGTCTGTTCTTTCACTTATTTCTCCTGCCACATTTTTGAGCATAAGTTCCTTTGTTTCATCAACATCTCTGCAAAGGGAAAGGGCCCATCCAAGCTTCACATATGCTGTTTCAGGAAGCATATCTCCCAAATGAATTGCTCCTGCTTTTGACAAAATCCTCAAATTCCTGTAAACCCTGCTGTTTGTTCTTCCATAAATTGTCTGGGAAGTCATGCCCACAAAAATGCCCTGCCTGACCATTTTTTTTATTGCAGGTATCCATGAATACTTTTTTTCAAGGGTGTTTGTTGGCACATGTCCAAACCCTGTTCCTTCTATTATCACACCCCTGTATTTTTTGTCAATATAATAAGACAATATGGAAGGGTCTGAACCAGGATAAACTTTCAATAAACCTGTTTTTTTCTCAAATCCTCCCCTTACTCTGGCTTTTCCCTCTTCATATTTTTTATATTCGGATATTTTCTCTATTTCCCCTTTTCTTTTTATTCTTAAAAGAGGGAGGGAATTTATTGGTCTGAAAGCATCCCTTCTCTCTGTATGCATCTTTCTGGCTCTTGTGCCCCGCAATGCAAAGCAATATTCGTCCTCAAGATTTTCATGAAAAACAATTGCTGTCTCCCCCAAATCTGACCTGGAAGCAGTTATAAAAGAACACAATAAATTGAGGAAAGTATCTGAACTCCCCCTGTCTGTGCTTCTCTGTGCTCCTGTGAGGATTACTGGCTTTGATGATTCTACCATAAAGGAAAGTGCTGAGGAAGTATAATGCAGGGTGTCTGTGCCATGGGTTATAACAACCCCCCTTGCACCCCTGTTCAATTCCCTCACAACACTTTTTGCAAGCTTTATCCATACATCCGGATTCATGTCTTCTGACGCAATATTGGAAACCTCGCTTATAGAATAAACATTTGCAAATTCAGTTATTTCAGGAGCAACAAACAATATCTCCTCAGGAGAAAGGGCCATCTTAACCCCTCCTGTTACATAATCCACCCTTGATGCTATTGTTCCGCCTGTTGAAATGAGCGAGATATTGGGGTTTTTTGTTTTTTTGAGCTTTGCCTTTGGGAATCTCTCAATAACTTCCTTTTTTCCAAGTTTTTTCATTTTGATTATATCTGATTTTTTAATGCTCAGGTTGTAGCCATCTTTTAATTTCAGTGTTATAAAACCAGTTTGGTGGAATTCACTTCTTGGAAGAACAAAACCCTCAAAATCCCCCTTTTTTGTTTTTAAAAAGACATAATCATACATATTCAGATTAAGTAAAAGGGCAATAATAAATGTTTTTGGTCAGGCAAACATATAGGGAAGTGGGCGATAATTTGATTTTTTCATAATTGCTTCCATTTCCTTTTTTAACATCTCCAAAGTCACTGTTGTTTTTTTATATGTTGCTTTATCTGCCGCACCCATAAAAACATCCCTGATAGTCCTAAAAGATAATTTAAAAGATTCCATTTCTCTCAATAATGGGTCCAAATTTTCCTTAAAATCATTATCAAACCTTTCTTCCCCATATTTGTCCATAATCATCAAAGAATACTGCTTTATTTGAGCAAAGTCTGGCAAATCAAAAACAAGATTTTTTTTGCATCTTGAAAGAATTGCCTCATCAACAATCCCTGGATGGTTTGTAATCGCAATTACACTTACATTTGCGGGTGGATAATCAAGTTTGGTCAGAAGAGAACCAACTGCCTCCACCACACCTCCATTAACAGATGAATGCTCCCTTGATAATCCAATTGAATCAAATTCATCAAGAACAAGAAGCACTTTATTATCCTCAGCAATATCCTCTATATCATAAAAAAATTCTTCTATTTTCTGGCTTGTTTCTCCAACTCCCGAACCCAAAAAATAATTGGAACTCACATAAAAAAAGGAACAATCAACATACTTTGGAATAACTTTTGCAAGCATTGTTTTTCCTGTGCCCGGGTAACCTGAAAAAAGAACAATTTGTTCAGGGAAAGGATATTTCTCTGGATAGGAGATTTTGTCTATTAATACAGACACTTCTTCCTTTAAATCATCTTTTAGGATTATGTCCTCAAGAGTATATTCAGGATATCTTGTTTCAGGAACAAAAAAAGGTCTTAATACATCAGATAGAATAGGTGATTTTTCAATATCTGGCATTCTTTTTGGGTATAATGGGTCATCTATGATTATTTCATAATCCAGAAGTTTTTCAGGAGTAATAACCACACTTTTTTGTTCTTTTTCTCCAGTGATATCCTCAATAAGGAAACTGAAGCCGGGCAATTTGATTTTCTGCCCTTTTTTCAAATGAAATTTGCCCTCCCCCCAATATTTTTCCAGAAGGGAGTGAACAAAGCATATATGCTTTGGGAAGTAATTCTCATCATTTTCGGGAAAATAAACACAATTCCTCACAACCCTTGCAGTTATTATATGGCTTGGTTCATTCCTGCGAGTGGACCATATGTTCCATGAATCATCATAGCTAGGATCCAGCACACCAATTTGACCATCATCGTTTGGCATAACAATAAAGTAGGAATCAGTCTCCATATCATATACAAGCCCATCTCTGACCTTTTTTCTTGAAATTGAATAAATATCAAATGCATAATCAACATTTTCGAGCCCAAGCCCTGGAACAAAAATAAAATCCCTTCCTGTTAGTTTTCCTGTCTTTTTCTTGCCTGTTTGTTTTTTCTTTTTTGAAGAAGAATTGGGCATAATTATGCTTTAAATATGATTAATAAAAATTTTTCTGAGTAAAAGTTATAACAACACTTTTTATTATGTTATTATGGGAGTCAAAGATTATTACAACAGCATTTCAAAGGGCTATGACAGCCTTTATAGAGGGGAACAGGAAAAAAAATGGAAGGCAATAAGGGGATACATAAGGGTAAAAAGGAAAAAAGTGCTGGAAGTTGGATGCGGCACAGGTATAATAACAGAAAAATTGAAAAGAGCATCAAGGCTTGTGGCAGTAGACATAAGCGAAAAAATGATAGAAATTGCAAAATCAAAGGGCATAAAAGCAGAATTTCTTGTGGCTGACGCTGAAAATCTTCCTTTTGAGGATAAAGAATTTGATATTGTTATTTCAATAACAATGTTGCAGGACCTGAAAAATCCACTAAAAGCAATAGAGGAAATGAAAAGAGTGGGGAAAAAGGTTATATTCAGCCTCATGGCAAAGGGAAAAAAAGCAGAAAAAGTCAGAAAAAAATACGGGAAGGGAATGGTAGCAGGAAAGGATGAATTCTGGATTTTGGAGGACAAAAATGAGTGAACTTTCAAAAATGATAAGGGACGTACTTTTTGAGGAGTTTGTAGAGCCGTTTCTGAATAAAGTCGCCCTTTATTTTTTTGAAATAAAAAAAGGGTTGGAAGAAGTTGATATGCCGCCATACAAAAATCCCGAGGAATTCTTCAATAATCTTGAAAGAGCAATAAGAGTTATGGAAGGCAAAGATAACAGGTGGGAAAAAGAAGTAAGGATTCTAAAGAAAAAATTCTCGGAAAAAAAATTAAACGAATGGTATGAAAAAAAAGAACGGGAAATAGAGTATTTTATGGGAGAAGAGGGGATAAGGGACACGGATAAGGAAAGATTAAGGAGGATTATAAGCGTTTATTTCATGAAAAAAACAGACCCATTCTTGGAGGGGTTAAGTGCAATAAAAAGAATGTACGAGATCCCCCACACCAAATAATCATTTTGGCTCCCAAGCAGCATATGGGTCCTTCCCCTCAACTTTCCTGAATCTTTTCAAAAGTTCCTGTTTGGAGCCAGGACCATAGCCATATCCAATTCCCTCCCCCAAAAGCACAAGCATCTTTTTATTGCTCTTCTTTGCAATTTTTATTAAATGTCCCATGTTGTCAGTGGGTATTTCAAATACAGCCCCCCCTGCTCTCACAATCTCAACCCCAAGTTTCTCAATTAAGTCACTTATCCTTTTTTTCTGCTGTTTCCATTCCCTGAAGAATCTGCTGGCTGTTTCAACTATCTTCTTCCCTTTCCCCCCCCACATATCCTCCAAAGAGGATATTATGTCCTCCTGCTCCCAGAACTTCTCAACCATTTTTTCTCCTGCAACAAAATTAATCCTCACAACACCATCCTGTATCCTCTCGGTGTTTAGTATCTTGATAAACCCAACTTCGCCTGTATTATTGCAATGCAGACCCCCGCATGCCTCAACATCCCATCCCTCTATATTTACAATCCTCAATCTTTTTCCAGGCACAGCCCCCCCCTGATAAATTCTTATTCCATACCTCCTCTCCGCCTCACCCCTGTCCATCTCTTTGATTATGACCCTCCTGTTCTCCATAACAATCTGGTTTGCAAGCATTTCTATGTCCCTCAATTCCTCCTTTGAAATGGATTTATAATGCGTTATGTCTAACCTTGACTTTTCGGGTGTTTTTTCAGCCCCATGCTGCCACACATGCGGGCCAAGAACCCTCTGGCAGGCAGAATTGAGGATATGCGTGGCAGTATGCATTTGTTTCAAAATTCTTCTTCTTTTATAATCAACAATGCCATGCACTTCCCTCGCATTTATGG
>CAZTVD010000012.1:0-8998 GCA_964616955.1 Candidatus Woesearchaeota archaeon | reverse complement strand
AATCATCTACATGGAGTCTTTGAAGGATGGGAGAAGATTCTATGAAACTGCTAAAAAATCCAAAAAAGCAATAGCTGTTATAAAAGCTGGCAGAAGCAGGGAAGGGATAAAAGCAGCCACATCGCATACAGGCGCGCTTGCAGGAAAAGATGAAATTTATTCTGCTGCTTTCAAACAGGCAGGGATTTACAGAATCGAAAGGTTGGAGGATATGCTTCATCTTGCAAAATGTGTTTCTATGGGAAAAAAAGCAAGCAAAGGAAGGCTATTGATTATAACCAACGCAGGAGGACCAGGGGTAATTACTGTGGATTCCTGCTCAAAAAATAAAATAACTCTTGCAAAAATTGATAAAAAAACTATAAATGAATTGAACAACATTCTTCCTCCAAATTGGAGCAAAAACAACCCCATTGATATCATAGGGGATGCTGACCCTGAAAGATACAAAAAAGTAATAAATATCTTGAAAAACAAGAAATTTTACGATATGGTGTTGTTCATTTTAACACCTCAAGCAATGACAAAACCTCTGGAAACAGCAAAAGAAATAATAAAATTCAGAAAAAAACCTGTTTTTGCATGTTTTATGGGTGGGGAGAAGGTGGAATTGGCAATAAAAATACTTGAAAAAAACAATATTCCAAATTTCCAAGAGCCGGAAGATGCTTGCAGGACAATAAAAGCACTTATTAAATTATTCTTGCATCAACAATAAAAAAATCCTTTCCAGAAACTATAAGGGGGTTTATGTCCATTTCACTTATATCGGACAGGTCTATTCTTGACAAATCAACAAGGAGTTTTGTTAATTTGTTGATATCTGCAGGTTTGTACCCCCTTGAACCAAATAAGATATTCTTTGCTCTAAGCTCATTTATCATATCCAGAGCTTCTTTTTTGGTTATTGGACATAATCTAAAAGAAACATCTTTGAATAATTCAACAAAAATACCCCCAATCCCAAACATTATAACATGACCAAAGATGTCGTCCTTTTTTATGCCAATTATAGTTTCCACTCCTTTTACCTGTTTTTGAACAACAATGCCCTTTCCCAACCCGGACAGTTTTATTAGAGCCCTCTCAAGTTCATATTTGGAATTTATATTCAAAATAACCCCGCCCACATCAGTTTTATGCCCCTCTGTTATTTTCATAACAAGGGGGAAGCCCATTTTTTCTGCTTTGTCCAAATCCTCTTTCTCATTTATTTCAACAAAATCAACAACAGGAAAACCTTTTTTTTTCAAAAACAACAATGAGGAAACCAGATTCATACAGAAAAGGAAATATTTCTTTTATAAAAAACTATTTATACATAATTGGAGGGGAAGTAATATGGGTTTTCTTGATGATTTTGGAAAATTTGTGAAAGAATATAATGTCATAGCAATGACTGTGGCATTTATTATGGGGCTTGCTGCAAAAGATGTTGTGAATTCTTTTGTGAATAACATCATAATGCCATTGATTGATGTTGTGCAACCAGAAGGGGGTTGGAGAAACATAACAATCAGTGTTGGGGGGACAAATTTTGGCATTGGTCCGTTTCTTGGGAGCTTAGTTGATTTTTTTATTATTTCACTTGTTGTTTTTGTAATGGTGAAATATTTTTCAGAGATAAGTAAAAAAGCAAAGAATGTGGAGATAAAGATAAAGAAAAAATGAGGGGTCAAAATTTATTAAATAAATTTTTCAATATTTTTTTATGGTTTTACTTGGATTTGACTTAGAGCATACGCTCACAGACCCTTCATGCCCCTCCAGCTACACAATACTGCGAAAATTATGTGGCATAGAGCCAGAACTTTATGAGAGATTAGTAATAAGGGAAAAAGGAGATATAGAGGATTACAGAAAAATGGAAAATGAATTAATAAGAGAGAGGGCAAAGGAGAATAATGTGGATTTGGAGATGTTTTTGGAAGAAGCAAAAAAAATAAAATTGAGAAAAGGGGCAAAAAAATTCTTGGAGAAAATCTCAAAAAAAGCAGACATATTTCTTTTAACAACAAGCATGAGACCTTATGCAGAAACAGTAATAAGGAGATTGAATTGCAAAATGGAAGTATTTTGCGGGGAGGCAATTATAGAAAAAGGGATTATTGTTGGTTATTATGTG
This sequence comes from Candidatus Woesearchaeota archaeon, assembly GCA_964616955.1. Lineage (GTDB taxonomy): Archaea > Nanobdellota > Nanobdellia > B33-G15 > B33-G15 > CAZTVD01. The sequence goes on along the minus strand of CAZTVD010000012.1, from coordinate 6,873 downwards.
CCGTTCAAAAACAAAAAAGAAGCCATGCAAAGAATTATGACCAGATTCAAAAAGAAAAGGAATGAAACAGGGTATGTGGGTGATGGAATAAATGACAGGCCCGCATGGGAAGAAGTTTATATGAGCATACACATAGGAGAAAAAAGGAGGGAAGATGTGCTTATTTCAGTAAAAACTTATTCTGAATTGGAAAAAAATAAAGATTTTTTGGCATGGATGAGGGGAACTTGATAAAATGGACAAAATATTTAAGTTTGTCAAAAAACACCTGATTATGTGGGCCAGTAGCCTAGAAACTTTTAGAAAAAGATTTCACCAAAAAGTCGGGCAATCTGGATAGGGCAGCAGCCTCCTAAACTTTCTTTTTAAGAAAGTTTAATCAAAGAAGAAAGCTGCAGGTCCGGGGTTCAAATCCCCGCTGGCCCTTCAATAAATTTTAATAAACTAATTGCTGATTAAAACAAGTGATAGAAAAGGGATATAAAGAATACTTTATTGCATTGTTCATTATTGGGATAATAGCCATGCCTGTGATGGATGCTATAATTACCCAAAGAGACAGAAACAGGAATCTTGTTTATGGAAAACTTTTCTGGAAATACGGATTCAATGTTTATAATTTAAATGACTATTATATCAGAGAGAATTTTAATGTATCAGATGATTCTTTGATGAACACAGAAAGATTAAATATCACATATGAATACCCTCCCGCAGTCCTGCTTTTTTTTGCCAACATTTCACTTATACCTGCACCCCAATACTTTCAAAGGTTGCTTGTAAATTTTGTTCTGTTGATAATCATCCATATAAACCTTTACCTTGTATTGAAAATCGGGGGAACATACAAGAAAAAAAAATGGTTCTGGTTGTTCTTATCAGCAATTTACATCTCGGACTGGATACTTGGGATTTGTGGGGGAAAAATGGAACCATTGACCAACTTATTTGTTTTATTGTGCATTTATTTTTTCAAAAAAAAAGAATGGGCAAAATCTGCAATTTTTTTAGCAATTGCAGTACAGATAAAAATATATCCACTGCTCCTTGTTCCATATTTTATTTACAAAGTGAGAAAACAAATAAAGTGGTTTTTCTTGGCAATAATGCCAAGTGCAATAATATGGTTGTGGAAAAATTCAGTTGGTGCAACCCTTATGAAACATGTTCTCAATGAAACAACATACTCGCCATTTTATACAAATCCCCTTTTTCTTGGAAGGATTTATACAAATCCCCTCTCAATATTGCCCTTCATAATTTTTGTTTTTTCTTTTTTCAAAATCATTAAATCCCTTAGAAATAAAGAATGTCTATTATTGCTTGTCCCATTATTCGGTTTTTTTGTGTTTGGTTGGGTTATGCCATGGTACCTTGTCTGGCCATTGCCCATGGCATTGATTCTTGAAAATGAAAGAGATATGAAAAAATTTTTGTCAAATCTTGGTTTTTTAGGAATGATGTATTTAATAGGTTTTTTGATAAATTTGAATTATTTTGTAAGCAATAAATTGACCGAGGAATTTATGAGCCATTTTAATGGAAGTGTAGTTATGAAAGGTATAAATGAAACATTGAGGAACATAACCCCAATTTTCCATACATGATTTTTCAAAAGAAAAATATTAAACAAAGAACAAAATCAGTGATTTAATGGCATGGCATGAATTTTTCAATGCATTGAGATATAAGAGGTATTATTCACGGCTGATGCCTATATTATACATTGGTTTTTTGTTTGATTTTTTTTGGGGACTAACAGTGCCAATATATAGCATAAGAATAAATGAAATAACCCAATCGCTGGTTATGAGCGGGTTTGTACTTGGTCTGTGGGGCATAATCCGATTTCTTTCAGACATACCCACAGGGTTTTTATGTGACAGGGTTGGCACAAAAAAAATCATTAAAATTTCCCTTTTGGCATATTTGTTTATAGCTTTTTTTTATACAGTGGTCAATGACACGTTTTATCTCATTATATTGAGAATTATTCATTCCTTTTTTGGCTCTTTTTTTTTGGTATCCCTATGGAGCATAATAAGGGGCGTGCCAAAAAGATATATGGAGGAAGAGGTGGAGATGTTCACAACACTGGGAAACATAGCCCTCATCATATCTCCGCTTGTTGGTTCTTTTTTGATAATGATATATTCATGGAAAGCCCCCTTTTACCTGCTTTCTGCTTCCTTTCTTGCAATGTTGCTTATAACAAAAAAAATCCCTGAAAAAAACAATAATGAAAAAATTGCAAAAAAAGATTACATCAAAGACTTAAGGATAAATTGGAAGGTTTTTTTGGGTGTTTTTTTGGCTATAATTTTCTATGGCTCAGCAATGTCCCTGCTTGGTTCTTTTTTGCCAATCATAATGCAAAATGAGGGGTTCACTATTGCAGAAATAGGCCTTGTCTTTTCCATTGCCTCCTCGATTCCATGGATAATAATGCCCCTTTTGACCCTTGAATTTATTGAAAAAAAAGGGGTTGTGTGCTCAATTGTCCTTGGTGCCTTGATTTCAGCAAATGGTTTCTTTTTTTTCCAATTCAATCAAAATATATTTGCCATATTGATACTTATTTTTATAATAAATGTTGGTATGAGCATGGTAATGCCCGGAACAAATATTGTCATTGGTAAAATAGCAAGGGATGGAGAAGCTGGGCGGTTTACAGGCATAATTGAAATATTCAAGGATATGAGCTTTTTTGTTGGAAGTTTTGGCGGGGGATTATTGCTATCTTCTTTTGGTTTGGAAAGTTTTGGGCTATTGAGCATTGTTTTAATCCTCCCTCTCCTGCCGATTTATTTTCTTCTTAAACAATAATTTAAAAGCAGCATACACTAATTATAATCAGGCCCGTGGTCTAGCTTGGAGAGGACAGCTGGCTTCGGAGAAACCTTATCTAAAAAAAGGTTTCAGGGAGATACCAGCAGACCTGGGTTCAAATCCCAGCGGGCCTAAATGAAAATAAAGGGTGCAATGCTTCTTGGTACTATATTGTGCTTGAACATATACGGCATTTATGTGGCCATGAATAATTATTCATATGGATTAAGAAATGTCTCTTTCTTATTGTGGATTTTTCTTCTTGATTGCCCACTTGCTGTTTTCCTTTTTATTTTGTCAATATGGGAAAGGGAATGGGGCGGATTTGCTTTTGTTGCTCTTATAAAATATAGCTTATGGACTTTTCTTGCATATTTGTTCTATTGGTCAAAATTTGTGAATACAGATACTCTGTACGAAGCACTTTTGCTTTTATTTGGCCACTTAGGTATGATAGTGGAGGCAATATTGTTTGGTTTTCAGAAAGTAAATAAAAAATATGTTTTTCTGCTGATAATTTTCTTTTTAACAAATGATATAATTGATTATTTTTATTTGATGGATTATGTCCTCCCAAATGAGGGTTATTATTTGCAACTTTTTGCATACAACATACTTTCAACAATATTGCTGAGCATATTTGTTTATAAATACGAAATAAAAAGAAACAAAATAATTGATGAATTAATAAGCGCTTAAAGGGCCGGTAGATCAATGGTAGATCACCTGCCTCGCACGCAGGAGGCTCTGGGTTCGAATCCCAGCCGGTCCATATGATTTTGTTAATACCCACAAAACATGGAAGCACAAAAAAAACAGATGTGGACAAAGCACCAAAAGAAATAATTAGCAGATGCGATTACAAAGGAGAAAAAAAGTGGATTAAAGTGTCAGAAGATTTTTTGGAAACACAGAAAAGCATACAAAAAAGTGTTCCCAAAAATTTTTTTGTGGCAATAGGCGGCGACCATTCAATAACATATTCTCTTATAAAAGGGACAAAGAGAAAACCATTTTTTATTATGGTGGATGCCCATCCTGATTGTGAAAACGGGTTTGAAAATCCAACACACGAAGATTTTGTTAGGAGATTAATAGAAGAGAAAATGGTGGAAAAGGTGGTAATGGTTGGTGTGAGAGAGTGGACAGATAACGAAAGGGAGTTTATGAAAAAAAATAACATTGTTTATTTCACTTCACAGGAAATAGAAACAAAAGGCATAAAAAAAATAACGGAGGATATAATGGCTCTTGCAAAAAAGTATGAGATTTATTTGAGCATTGATATGGACGGGGTGGACCCTGCTTTTGCCCCAGGTGTTGATTTTCCAGAACCAGGGGGATTAAGTGCAAGGGAAATATTGTACTTTATTGGGAAAATAAAAAAACTAAAATTAATTGGCTCGGATATTGTTGAATTTAATCCAAAAAATGATATTAATGAAAAAACATTGCTTTTGATCAGGAGAATTCTGGATTGCTTGCACAACATTAAAACATTAAAACCCCCATTTTCTGGGTGATAGATATGTATACATGGGAAAAACTAAAAAGAGAAATAAAAGGAGAGGAATCAGAATTTGGCGACTTTACAATAAAATGTTTTGGGAAGAAACCAGATGAAATTGTAAAAAACTTGCCTTCCTGGGTAAAGAAGTATGAAATAAAAGGACCATATATAAACATAGTTATTGATTGGAGCAAAATTGGCAAAAAGATTATTGAGGAGGTTATTTCAGAAAATTTTGGAAAAGGAAGGGGGAAGAAAAAAATCCTCATAGAATACTCAAGCCCGAACATAGCAAAACCAATGCATATAGGTCATCTGAGAAATACAATAATAGGCATATCGCTTTGCAGGATTCATGAGTTTCTTGGGAACAAAGTAAGAAAAGTCAACTGGTATGGGGATACAGGGACACAATTTGGGAAATTGATTCTTGCTTATAAGTTGTGGGGAAATGAGATTGAGCTCAAAAAAAACCCAATAAAAGAAATGACAAGAATATATGTGAAATTCCATAAAGAAGCAAAAAAAGACCCTTCCCTTGAAGATAAAGCAAGAGAGGTTTATAAGAAATTGGAAGAGGGAGAGGAAGAATTTGTGAGATTGTGGGATGAATTCACAAAAATGAGCTTAAAAGAGTTCGAAAAAATTTACAAAATTCTTGGGGCTGAATTTGACAATTATGATGGTGAGAGCAAATATGTAAAAAAAGGGAAGAAAATGGTTGGTGTTCTGTTAAAAAAGAAAATTGCAAAAAAAGGAGAGGGTGGGGCAATTATTGTGGAATTTGAAAACCTGCCAAGCACACTCATACAGAAAAAAGATGGAACCACACTTTACTTAACAAGGGACATAGCAACAGCAATAGAAAGAAAAAAAGAATATGGCTTTGACATCATGATTTACGTTGTTGGTGGAGAGCAAAAACTACATTTCAAACAATTGTTTGAGATTTTGAAAAAACTCAGGTATAAATGGGCAGATAATTGCAAACATGTTTCTTATGGTTATGTAAGGCTACCAGAAGGAAAAATGTCAACAAGGGAAGGGAGAATAATTCTTGCAGAGGATGTTATCAAAAAAATAATAAAAAAAGCAGAAAAAATAAACAAGGAAACAGCAGAGATTGTGGGTCTTGGGGCACTCAATTATTCAATACTAAAAATAGAGCCAAAAAGGGATGTTGTCTTTGACTGGGACGAGGTTTTAAGATTAAAAGGAAATACTGCCCCATATATCCAGTATTCTTATGTGAGGGCAAAGCATATACTTGAAAAAACAAAAGAAAGGGATTTCGAATGGGTTGAGATTTCAGAAGAAGAAAAAAAATTGTTGAAAAAACTTGCAATTTTCCCTGAAATTGTCAAAAAGGCAGGGGAAGAATGCAAACCCAACCTCATTGCCAATTATGTTTATGGATTAGCGGAGATGTTCAATAATTTTTATGAGAAATTTCCTGTTATAAATGAAGAAGATAAAAAAAAGAGGAATATAAGGATAGCGCTTGTGAAAGGAGTCAAAAATGTTCTTGAAAAGGGAATGTTTTTATTGAACATAAAAACACCTGAAAAAATGTGAGCCCCCATAGTTTAGTCTGGACAGAACGCAGGGTTGCGGACCCTGTAACCCAGGTTCAAATCCTGGTGGGGGCATTCTGAATTTGTTCCTTGATGTCCTGTTTTTCTCAATTGTTGTGCAGACAGGATATTATTTTTTCTGCCCCTTCCTTCTCCACAATCTCCCACGCTTTCCTGTATTCAGGGATTCTGCTTGTTCTGTGGATATGTCTCTCTGCCCTTTCTTTCCCATAAATATTTTCCATAACCTTTTTCATTATGGCATGAACCAAAATATGGTTATTAGTTATTCTGTTTATCCCAGGATATTTTTCCCTCCAATCGACCCACTTTCCATTTTGAACAAGGATGTTATGTATTAGTTCATGAATTATTGTTTCTATCTGGTGCTCCATTTTTCTTTTTTTATTATCCTTCCCATAAATTGAGATAGTAAGGGGGGAAGAAAAGGGTCTGCATTTTTTAACAACATAGCAATCAATCAATGGCTTTTTCCATTTAAGACCAGACACCCTTGAGATTTCCTCAAAAATTTTATTTTCATTTTTTTCCCATAATTGCTTTAATTTTTCAACATATTTTTTCCCGAATTCCTCCATGTGTGGAGTGTAATTCTCGCCCCGCAATTCATGAAAAGTCCTGTCATAAATAGAAGAATATAAGATAACAAGTTTTATTTTGTTATCACCGCACATATTTTATTCTTTGTCTCCATAAATAAGAAATTTATGGGTCAGTTATTGGATATATCTATAAATCTCAAAATCAAGCATTTTTTCAATTATTTTGTGATGGATGTTATCGCACGATTTACAGATATGCAAATCGCCCTTGGAATAAAGCGCTATACCCATATATTCAAGGAGACAATGTAGGATTTCATGGTTCAACACATAGATAAACAGAGATAAGAAAACATTGTCTGTCAACTCCTGTTTCTGCAACGGAGTAAATCCATAT
>CAZTVD010000011.1:0-9755 GCA_964616955.1 Candidatus Woesearchaeota archaeon | reverse complement strand
AAAGTGGATTGGAAATTTTTGTTAGATAAAAATTGTCTTGGTTTTGGCAATACGGGGATATGTCTTGATAGTATCAAAAAAAACGTTATGTTTCCAAGAGATATCATCGCAGTAGATTGGTTCTTTTACTCTAAATTTCTTTTTACTAATAAGAAACTCAATGTTTACTTTATTAAAAAACCACTTGTTAATTATAGGATTTATAAGGAGAATATTGCGGGTTTTTTAAATCTTTCCGAAAAAAGAGTTGAAAAGGGATTGGCAGTTAAGTTAGTTCATTATAAACATTTGAGTTATTTAGACAATTTGTATAAAGAAAGATTTGAACAAACAAAAAAAATTTTTAATTTAGTTAAAAACAATAATGTTTTTAAAAAAAAATATATAGACACAATCCTTAAAAAGTATAAAAACAAGTCTTATTTCTGGTGGGAACCGATAGAGATTAAGGAGGAAATGTTGAAATGATGGACGGGGTTAAAATAGGTAAATATACCGTGAGAAATTTTGGAGAAGCTTTTATAATTTCTGAAATAGGGGCAAACCACAATGGAGACTTAACACTAGCTAAAAAACTTATAGATTTATCAAAAAAAGCTGGAGCTGATGCTGTAAAATTCCAGGCATGGAAAAAAAAGACATTGTTCGCTAAAATTTTTTACAAAAATGATCCTGTTCTGGAAAAACAACTTGATGAGTGGAGTATCAATTATGATGATTTATCTAAGTTAAGAACATATAGTAGAAAAAAAAATATTCTTTTTGGATGTACTCCTGAAACAAAAAGTGATGTGGATTTTTTAGTTAATGAGCTTGATGTGGATTATATAAAAATTGCTTCGGGTGATTTAAATGACTCTTTTTTAATAAGGCGGGTTGCAAATACTGAAAAACCAATAATTTTGTCAACCGGCATGGCTACTTTATGCGAGATAGATAGAACAATAAAGATATTTGAAAAAGCAAATAATAAAAAATTAATTTTACTTCATACTGTATCCCTTTATCCACCGTCTTATGATGAAATTAACTTAATGAACATAAAATTTTTTAGAGAGATCTATGACTATCCTATTGGTTACTCAGATCATAGTATAGGGATAACTGTTCCCCTTGCGGCTGTATCAATGGGTGCAGCAATGATTGAAAAACATTTTACAATAGATAAGTCTATGCCTGGTTGGGACCACAAAATATCTGCTGATTTTGAAGATCTTCGTTCTTTAGTGATGCAATCAAAAATAATTTTTCGTTCTTTTGGTGAATTGAAAAGAAAACTTTCGATGAGAGAAATTAAAAAAAGAAGATTCATGCGAAAAAGTATTGTTGCATCAAGGTATATCAAAAAAGGAGAAAAAATCTCTATGGATGATATCGTTTTAAAAAGACCTGGTACAGGTATACCCCCCGAGTATCTTGATATTGTTGTTTGCAGTAAAGCGAAGAAAGACATTAAAGAAGATGAATTATTGCATTTTGAGGATCTGGAGGTGATGTCTTGTGAGTAGATTTGATGACTGGAAGACCCCACTGATAAAACATGGGAAACTTACTCAGTGGAATTGGATGGTACAGTATCCTGAAGGTCTGGAAATGGGAAAATATGTTGATATTGGGGCATTTACTTATATCAACGCAAAGTTCGGTGTTGTTTTGAAAGATTGGGTGCAAATAGGTTCTCACTGCTCTGTATATTCTTGGTCCACTATTGATAATAAAAAAGGAAAGGTGATATTAAAAAGAAATTGTAGAATTGGTTCTCATACAGTGATTTTACCTGGAGTTATTATAGGAGAAAATTCTATAGTGGGGGCACATAGTTTGGTGATTAAAAATGTGCCACCAAACAGCGTTGCATATGGTGTACCTGCAAAGGTACAAAGAAAATTAACTTCTGATGAATTAGAAAAATATGTAAAGGAGACAAAAATCTAAAAATGAAACATTCTATTTTACGATAATTTTTTAAATTTGAATAATCATTGGAAATAGATGCGAAAACCGGCTATTTTAGGTGGAAAGCCATTATTTGATGAGTGGATACCTATAGTAAGTCCCGTTACTCCAAAATTAGATGATATAAAAGAACCCCTGAAAGACATTCTTTCAACAGGTATGTTGACAAATCACAAATATGTTAAGCTTTTTGAAAGTAGATTGAAAAATTACATAGGCTCTAATGAGGTAGTGGTTGTTTCAGAAGCAACTTCTGGATTAATTTTGTCTTACAAGTTACTTGGTCTTTCAGAACAAGTAATTGTACCAAGTTTCACTTTTTGTTCAACAGTTCATGCCCTTTTATGGAACAATTTAAAACCCTCTTTTATTGATGTGGATCCCAACACATTTAATATTGATCCTAAAAAAGTAGAAGAAGCAATAACTCCACAAACTTCTGCTATTGTGGGAGTTTATACTTTTGGAAATCCTCCAGCAATGAATAGCTTAATTAAAATTGCAAAAGAACATAATTTAAAATTAATATTTGATGCAGCTCATGCGATTGGAGCTAGATTTGAAGGCAAAAAAGCAGGCAATTTTGGAGACGCGGAAATATTCAGCTTTAGTCCAACGAAAGTGATTTCAAGTGGGGAAGGGGGAGCTATAAGTACAAATGATGAGCAATTTGCAGATAAATTGAGATTAGGAAGAAATTATGGTAGTCCACCAGATTATAATTGTCCCTTTGCGGGGCTTAATGCAAGAATGACTGAAATGAATGCTATTTTGGGAAATTTTAGTATCGAAAAGATAGATGAGTTTGTTAATAATAGAAATTCTTATGCAAAAATATATAGAAAGGAACTTTCTTCTATTCCAGGGATTTCTTTTCAGCAGATAACACCGAATTCTCGTTCCACATATAAAGATTTTGCAATAAAAATAAATAAAGAGGATTTTGGTATTAGCCGGGATCAACTCTATACTGCACTCCAAAGCGAGAATATACAAACAAAAAAATATTTCTATCCACCAGTGCATTTACAGAAAGTTTATAGAGACTATAATGAAACTATAGATCTCCCAGTGACTACTGATTTGTCACAGAGTATTTTGTGTCTTCCAATTTATTCTGTAATGGATGAAGAGTTAATTTTAGATATTTGTTCTGTTATCAAAGATATTCAATTGCATGTTGATGATATAAACAGAAAAAAATTCAACAAATCATAGGAGTATTCAAAATATGTTTTATACAAATATTAAAAATATATTATGTAAAAAAAATTTCTCGATAAAACAAGTGATGGATAAAATTGATAAAAGTGGATTAGGAATAGCCCTTATTGTGGATGATAACAAAAAATTACTTGGTATTGTTTCAGATGGTGATATAAGGAAATTTCTTTTGAAAGGGAAGAATCTTGATTCCCCTATAGAACCTTTGATGAATAAGGCGCCAATAACTCTTAATGATGGATTATCTAAGTCTGAGGTAATAACTTTTGTAAAGAACGATAAAAGAATTAATGAAAAATATCATGGAACCGCAATAATCAAAATACCTTCTATCAATAAGAAAAATCAAGTTTCTGGTATTTACTTTGTCCTTAAAGATAATGAATCATTCAAATTGCTCGAGCAAAAACTACTTAAAAAAAAAGTCCTAAACAAAATACTTGTTGTTGGTGGAGCAGGTTATATTGGTTCAATTTTAACAAGGAAACTGTTGAAGAGAGGGTATAAAGTTACTGTTTTAGATAATCTCCTTTATGGTGATTGTGGGATAAGGGATTTATACAAAAAACCAAATTTTGAGTTTATTAAAGGAGATATCCTCCATATTGAAGATATAGTGGATGCGGTTGCCAAGAATGATGCAGTTGTACATTTGGCAGCAGTAGTTGGTGATCCATCAAGCAGATTAAAACCAAAAGAAACTTTGGAAATAAATTATTTTGCAACTCAGAATTTGATTAATATATGTAAATATTTTAACATACAAAGATTTGTTTTTGCTTCTACTTGTAGCGTTTATGGTTTTAGCCTTGAAACATGCTATGAACACAGTATCTGCAACCCGTTGTCCCTTTACTCAGAAACAAAATTAAAATCAGAAAAATTGATTTTAATGGAGGCTAATAAGCAGTTTAAACCAACTGTTTTGAGATTTGGAACAGCATATGGATGGTCCCCAAGAATGAGATTTGATTTGGTTGTGAATCTCTTGATAGCCAAGGCAATTTTTGATAAAAAAATAACTGTTTTTGGAAAAGGCCTCCAAAAAAGACCTTTTGTGCATGTTGAGGATATTGCAAGGGCTATAATAAAAACACTTGAGGCACCTTTGGATGTTGTAGGTGGTCAGGTATTCAATGTTGGTTCTGATTCCCAAAATTACACAATTGATTATGTTGCTAAAAAAATCAATGAAGGTGTACCAGATTCTGAAATAACTTACATAGAACAAAAGGAAGATGATAGAAATTACGAAGTTTCATTCAAAAAAATAAAAAATATACTTGATTTTAAACCAACAAAAGACATTAGTGATGCAGTCAAAGAGATATCCGAGGAGATTGAAAAGGGGAATATAACAGATTATAAGGACAAAAAATACAGCAATTATAAGTCCCTCGAGTTTTTTGAATTTGCTGGAAAAAACCTTGATTAATTTTTTAATAATTTCATTAGAAATTTTGCTGTTCTTTCAGTAGCCTTACCATCTATTTTGTAGATATATTTTTTCACAAATTTTTGCATTCCTATTTTGTTAAATTTACCATCATACATAATTTCCTTTATTTTTTCTTTTAATGTTAAAACATTTGAAACCCTTGTTGCAGCCCCAAATTCAGTGTAATCTATGCTTAATTTTTCCTTGCTATTGTCCACAAGAATCACAGGTACATCAAAAATCATTGCTTCAAGTGCTGTTGTTGAAGATTCTGTAATAAGGAGATCTGCTGTGATAAGAAGTTCATGAGTATTAATTTCATAATCGGTAAATATGGATGCTTGTTCTCCCATTTTATATTTTTTAATCACATCGTGATATATTGTTTTATCATGCAATTCTCCTGGATGCATTTTTATTATTATTTTAATATCTTTTAGGGATTTGCAAGCACGTAGCACCTTATCAACGAGTATTTTTCTGTATTGTTGTGGTTGGGTTGTTATGAGTATAATTTTTTTATTTTTTGCATGTAGTTTTTTTCTTGTTTTTTCTTTTAATTTATGTTCTTTTTTTAGATGATAAAATATGTCATATCTTGTTTGTCCTGCTACAAAAATCTTATTTGATTCAAATCCACTTTTAATGAGTTGTTCTTTATAAAAAGAACTATTGACTATAGCATAATCTGTTCTTTCCTGTTTTTTTATAAAAGGGTCTGATACAAACATAGCATGTTGTAAATAAACTGTTTTGATTCCCTTTTGTTTTCCCAATATATTTAATATTCTCCTCATAATGCTTGTTTCCCCAAGTATTAAGAGGATTTTCGGCTTTTCCTTTGACAATATCCTGTCAATAGTCTTAATATGCCTTACAACCTCTGCAACATGTGCTCTTCTTACAAAATAAAAATCCAGAATTTCTTTAATACAATTATAAATGCTAACTCCTTCATAATCTATATTGCCAAATTCCTCTTCATTTTTGTAATATATCCCCCTGAATCTTAATTCATCATAAAACTCGTAAATGGTTGAAAATATACTGTTATACCGCTCATAATCAATGAAGTCCATATCTCTTTTTTTCAATGAACTTTTTGTTTCACCTGAAAGGGCCCTATCAAAACAAATGACTTTTACGTTTTTTTTGTTCTTGTTGAGCAATTTAACAACGCCTTCAATGGTTTTTACCTGATTTGCTTCGTAAGATATGGTCAGAAAAGTGGTTTTTTTATCGAAAAAAAGTGGCTGTTTTATTAAAGATTTTAAAAAAATAATGAGCCTTTTTAATATTTTTTTTATAAAGGGCAATTTTTTGTATGCATTTTCTTTTCCCCCTTTTAATATCAATTTAATTTTATTTTTTTTGCATATTTCAACCAGAGTATCCCTGAAAACACCATTATCATCAAAGCTTATCATTTCCTTTATGTCATATTTTTTTATTGTTTTTAGTAAGAGCTGGATTGTCTGAAAAATTTCTATAACAGGATATTCATTAACAATTTCACCACTTGAAACAGATAATATGGGGACCCCTTTGATAATACCTTCCTTTCCAAGAATTCTTTGGAATTTTTCAATACATTCTACAAACATTTTTTTTGATTTTTCCCGAATATTGGATAAACCCAGCGATCTATTATTTATGAGACTTAATTTTTTTTCTTTAAGTAATTCTTCAATGTTTCTTGTTAATGGAAGAAATATTGTGTTTCTGTCAGGTTTAAGTTTTTGTAATTGTTCTTCCCTATATACAAAGCATAGTTTTATTGCCATAGCCAAAAAATTACTTTTACTTATAAATAACTTTTTACATATTTTTTGTAGTTCTTGTTGAACCAAAAACAACTTAAAGTTATTTACTATTACTTTTTTGTAATGAGAAAAACAATTTTAGCAAAGAAACATATAAAATATTATAATCTACAGAGAAATTTGAAACCAATTCCAGAACAATGGTTGGATTATGCTTTGGAATTAGTTCCAGATAAAGCTAAGCTTTTAGATGTTGGTAGTGGTGCAGCACATTTGTTAAAAATTGCAAAGAAACAGAAAAAGTGTGAGGTTTTTGGTTTAGATGTTGTGCCTCATTTTGTTAAAAAATCAAAAAAATTAGGATTTAATGTAAAGCTTTGTAATATAGAAGTTGAAAGAGTACCTTTTGATCAAAAATTTGATGTTATTGTTATGGCTGAAGTTATAGAGCATTTGTATGATCCACTTGGTGTTCTTAAAAAACTTGCTAAAAGTCTAAAAAAAGGAGGCATTATTGTTATTACTACTCCGAACAGTTTCTCTTTAAGATATCGATTTATGTTTATGTTGGGTTATGATATCTTCACGTATCAACACCCGTTACACATAAGATTTTTTTCAAAAAAATCTCTAAAAAATTATTGGAATCCGCCGGATTTGTTGTTGATAAATGGAAATCCTTTGGTTGGATACCTTTCTCAAATAGAATTTTCAAACAATCTATATTTTTTAGACCTATAATTTTAGATTCAGTATTTGCTGAACATTTGGTTGTAAGAGCGATAAAAAAATAACTAATCTTTCTCATAAATCTCATAAATAGTATTATATTTTTTAACTATAATGGCCCAGTCTAGATTCCTCTTAACATAATTTCTTGCATTTTTTCCTAGTTTTTCACCATATCTTTCTTTTGTTAGGATTTTGTTTATTGCTTCCTTAATTTGTTCAGCATTTTTGGGTTCAACAAGAATCCCTCTTTTAAAATTTATAATTTCTGGAATCCCCCCAACATTGGTGGTAATTATTGGCTTTCCAAAAGCCATTGCTTCCAATAAAACCAGTGGAAGCCCTTCATTCAAACTAGGCAGAACAAAAACATTGCAGAGAGCATAAAGCTTTTTTAATTCCTCCTTACTAACTTTTCCTGGAAAAAATATTTTACTCCCTGTTTTTTTTTCAATTTTTTTTGCAATGTTTTTTAGATATGATGTTAGCGGTCCTTTGCTTGGAATGATTAGGTTAACTTTTTCTTTGACAAAGGGAAGAGATTTTATGAGGTATTCTATCCCTTTTTGTTTTACATGTTTTCCAACAGTTAAAATTACCTTTTTATTGTCAATCCCGAATTCTTTTCTGTATTTTTTTATTTGCGTATATTCTTTTGGGTTATATTCTTCCAAATCCACACCATTTGGGATTATCTCTGTTTTTTTGAATATTTTGAAATACCTCAAATGGTATTTGGTTATTGATGTTAGAATATCTGGGATATTCATACAAAATTCTTCAATAAACCACATTGGGATTGCTTTATACAATTCCCCGAAGTCAAAAAAAACCTGTGTGCTTGTTCCGTGAAGAGTGAGGACTTTTTTTATTTTTGAAAAAGCAAAAGGAAAAATAGTGGACCAATTGTGGAAATGAAATACATCTATATCATCCATTTTTTCAATTTGCCTTCTTGCATAGAATAAATAATCCCTGTATCTTGTTGATTTTTCCAATATTCTGACATCGCTGTAGAATTTCTCAAATTTTTTTGTATTGAATGGGCGATTTCTTATAATCAAAACCACTTCGTGCCCCTGTTTATTCAGGTTCTTTGATAATGCCCTGACAACATTTTCAACCCCACCTATTTCGGAATATTGGGAAAGGACCATACCTATCCTCATTTCATTATCCACCTTACTGTGTCTCTTATTGATTGGTTGATGCTTTTGGAGGGCACCCACCCCAGAGATTTAATTTTAGATATATCCAGCATCATTACAGGCACATCCCCTTTCCACCCCCTGTCACCGCCAGTGAATTTGTACTCCACATTCTTTAATCCCATTTCCTCACAAATAGCATCTGCAATCCCAACAACAGATATCTGTTCCTCTGAGCCTATGTTAAATATATCAAAAGGCTTCTTTCCTTTTTCAGCACATAAAATACTTGCCTGCACGCAGTCTTTTACATGGAGATATGATTTTTTTTGTTTCCCGTCCCCAAGTATTTCCAGCTCAGCTGGATTCTTTTTAAGTTTGTTGTAAAAATCATATATGACTCCATGTGTTAATCTTGGTCCAATGATATTTGCATATCTGAGCATAATCCCCTTTATCCCATATAAATAAGAATAACTCATTATCATGTTCTCTGAAGCGGATTTGGTTGCCCCATAATTGCTTATTGGTTTTATCTGTTCTGTTTCAGGGGTTGGTATATTCCTTGTATCCCCATAAACAGTGGAGGAAGATGCAAAAACAATAGTTTTTATATCATTCAACCTGCTTGCTTCCAGCACATTTTGTGTCCCAATCACATTTATTTCAAAACTTTTCATTGGTTCAGAATAACTGCTTTTTACATCAGGGTCTGCAGCAAAATGGTAAACAATGTCAATGTCTCTGAAAGAATCATTCAATTTCTTGAAATCAAGGATATCTCCCTCTAGGATTTCAACTTTTCTTCCTGCTAAAAATTCCTTTTTTCCAGAGGAAAAATTGTCATAAACAACAACTTCATTATGTTTTTCAAGCTCTTCAACAAAATGGGAGCCTATAAATCCTGCACCGCCAGTTATCATTATTCTCATGGTGCTTCCTGTTGTTCTGTAGTTAAAAAATTTTGGTGTGCTAAAATATTAAAGCAAGTATAATGAGAAGTCCAAATCCAGCAAAGAGGAAACTTTTATAAAGAACTTTATAGTTCACCTCTCACCTCCACCTTTCCCTTTATTGTAAATTTCACTTTTGGAATAGGTTCAAAGGGCGAAAGCTGGTCGTCCAGCTCCATTATGTTTTGGATAGGAGTGAAATATATATCCGGATAAAGCGCTTTCATTCTATTGAAGTAATTCAAAAAAATTCTGTTGCCTTCTCCATGTTCGGCGATTACCGCCCCTTTAATGGTGAAATTTAAATAAGTTTCCTTATCTTCAAACTGGACTGAATCAAATACGACGTTAACAGGAGCGTTTTCTGCGAAATCTCTGAGGATTTTTCCTATAAAATTAGCTTTATAAGCGTTGAAGTTTAAAAGTAAGTATTTTTTCCAAAAGTCCTTTCGTAAGTTCCTCACTTTTTCTATCAATTCAGCCTGGAGTTGTACATTTTGATATTCTGAGGCAAAGCGCTTGTGTTTTTCTTCCATGCGCTTTA
>CAZTVD010000010.1:3356-10485 GCA_964616955.1 Candidatus Woesearchaeota archaeon | reverse complement strand
GAATATGTTTGGGAAAAATCTTGAAAAGGAAATGCTTTTCATAGAACTCTCAAACAACAATTATTCAAAAATAAGGGTAAAAAAGAGGAGGGATTGCAGGGTTTGTTCTAACCCCCAATGACAAGGGGCATAAATATGATGTCATCCCCATCCCTCAACCTGTGTTCAAGGTTTTTTCCAATATTATGCCCATTTACAAGAACTGCATAATCTTCTGCCAGCTTGTCTTCCATATGCTCCTTCAATTTTTTTCCGTATTTTTTGAAAAGAAATTCAAAAAAATCCCCAACATCCCCTCCCTTGAAAACAAATGATTCTTCCTCCTTTCCAACTATTTCCCTTATCCTCCCGAGATATTTTGCATGTATTATCATGGTAATAAAAAGAAATTAAGAGATAAATAATTAATCATAAGATTAATTATGCTGTTCCAGATATTCTGCATATGCACTTCTATATTTTGCAATTAACTTGTTTATCTTAGATTTAGTAATTCTAAAATAGCTTTCTTCTATTTCATGTTCGGGCATATCCAGAAGTTCTTTGAGTGTTGTTTTATTTTCCTTTACCTCTTCAATTGCCTTAAAAGCACCATCATAACCTATTTTGTGGGACACATCAGAAGGAAAAGAGAATGTTGAAAACATCTGACTTTCAGCACTCACATCTTCCATTGGTTTAACAGGATACATATGCTTCAATGTTTCCTCAATTCTTTCCATTGGTATTGGTTTGTTAAAATCTTCATCCAGGAAAGGCTCGTATTTTGTTCCCTTTAACCTCTCACAAACAACAAGCCTGCCCAACATGCCAAAAAACTCATCAACACTTTTAACCAGACTATCCAGATCATCCAATTTATGTCTGCGCCTGTACGTCATGGTATATGAATGGGCAACCTCTTCTGCCAATGCCTCTATTTTAAAATCAGTGGAATAAATGGGAGGGATGGATATTATATGTTCCCTTGGAAAATACAAACCATAGAAAAGGGGCGGAATCTTGACGTTTAATTCTTCAGAGGATTTCATAAATTCTATTTTAGGCATATCTATCCCGTCTATTTCAAATTCCTCTTTAACAATATCTGCCATTGTTTGAACTAATTCTCCTAAATCTAAGTGAGAAGCATTCATTTTCGGCTTAACACAATAATTAATATTTTTCATTATTACATAGTGATAATATTTATTTATAAATTTTATGATATTTTCACAAGATTTTCTCTCTTTCCAGATTATTTCCTTATTCTCCCGAGATATTTATATGTATAAATTTTATTCTAAAAGCGATTTAACCCTTCCTTCAAAAACATCCTGGGGCATTGTGCCAATAATCCTGTCCACTTCCTTGCCATTCTTGAAGAATATTATTGTTGGGATGCTCATTATTCCCAACGATTTGGTGATTCCCTCATTTTCATCAATATTGCACTTAGCAAATGTTATTTGTTGGTATTTTTTTGCTGTTTCTTCAAAAACAGGTGAAAAAGCAAGGCAGGGACCGCACCAAGGCGCCCAGAAATCAATTACCACATATTTTTCCTTTAAAATCTCGTCCAAATCGCCTTTTACATGCTTCATGGCTAGACCAAATTATGCATATTTTTTAAATCTATTGAAAACTCCTTTATTTCGGGAGGAATCTTCATTTTTATGCTCTCCTTCAATTTTATGCCCCTTTCCTTTTTTATTTTCCATATTTTTGAATTAAATTCCATGAGCTTTTTTGATTTTTTTATAATTTCCTCGAAGAAATATTCTTCAAAACCCCCAAACTCCTCCTTGTGTATTCCCTTTTTGTCATACATCTGCCTCCAGATATAATCTGTTATTGCTGGGATTATGGGAGCCATTATTAAAAGAAAATTTTTAAGAACCTCCCTGAGAGTCCAGCATGCTGATTCATCGCCCTGCTTTGCCCTCCATTTGACCATTTCAATATAATTTGATGCAAATTTGTCCCACATAAAGCTCATTGCTTCCCTTGCAATTGAAAGAAAATCTGTTTTTTTATACCATCCAATACACTTTCTTTTGAAATCAGCCATTTCTGAAAGAATCCATTTATCAGAGGCTTTTAACTCAGTTTTTTCTGTTTTTGGGAACATTGAAACAAACCTTGCAATATTCCACAATTTTGTGAGGAATTTATATGCCCCCCTAATCCTCTCCTCCGAACCCCTGTAATCCTCGCCAAAAGAAGATTCAATGGCACTCCAAAACCTTATTGAATCAGCCCCATATTTGGCTATCACTTCCTCAGGATAAATGACATTGCCAAGGGACTTGCTCATCTTCCTTCCCTTATCATCAAGCCCCATGCCATTCACCATTACCCTGTCAAATGCGGGCTTTTTCAACAACTGATAAACCCTCAAAAGAGAGTAATAAAGCCATGTCCTTATTATCTCATATCCCTGTGGCCTTATTTTGAAACCATCCAAAAAAGTTTTTTTGAAGAAATCTTTGTCCCTGTTGTATTTTGTAAGAAAAAGAATGGATATGGAGCTGTCCATCCATGTATCAAGCGTCCTGTCCTCCCCTTCCCATTCGCATGAACCGCATTTCGGGCATTGTATATCCAGCTTTTCCTTCCATGGCCTGTAATATTTTCCCGGCTCAGGAACATGAGTATATCCGCACTTTTTACAATACCACAAAGGTATTTCAGTGGCATAATACCTTCTTCTTGATATGGGCCAGTCCATTGAAACAGAATTTATCCAGTCAATCAATCTCTGCCTGTGTTTTTCAGGGTGGAATTCCATGCTCTTCGCAATTTTTAGAATATGTTTCTTAAACTCTTTTTGTTTCAGATAATATTCCGGCATGGGTATTATTTCAATTGGTGTCTTGCATTTATCGTGTATTGGGACTTTATGCACATGTTCCTCCTCTTTTTGCAAAAACCCGTTCTTTTTCAGGTCCTCCACTATTTTTTCTCTTGCTTGCTTTATTGCCATTCCACCATAATTTGATTCTTCTGTCATTTTTCCGCTCTCATCTATCATTTTTTTTGGCTCCAGACCAAGTTCCCTAAAAAGAGAAACATCTGTTTTGTCTCCATAGGAGCATATCATAACAGCGCCTGTGCCAAATTCCATGTCCGCCTCTCTTCTTGGGATTATCCCAACCTCAAAATTATAAAGCGGGACAATTGCCTTTTTGTTCCATAATTCTTTATACCTGTCATCATCAGGATTAACAATAATCACACCGCATGCCCCCAACAGCTCCGGCCTTGTTGTAGAAATAAGCAAATCCTCCCCTGTTTCCTTTATTTTGAACTTCAAGAACCAGAGCTTTCCCTCTTTCTCCTTATAATCAACCTCAGCATCAGCAATAGTTGTTTTGCATCTTGGGCACCAGTTATTCGGCCTGTCATCAAGATAAATAAGGCCTTTTTTGTACAATTCAATAAAGGTGGATTGCGTCAGTTTCCTGTATTCCTTTGAATCTGTGAGATAATAAAAATCCTCATAATCTGCAGATATAAGCATTCTCCTCATTATTTTCTTCATTCTTGAGACATATTTGTCAAGGGCCCTTGAACACAATTCAACAAATTTTTCCCTCGGGAAATTGTGCATATTGATGCCCTCATATTTCTCAACATACCACTCAACAGGGATTCCGTTATTGTCAAAACACATTGGGTAAAGAACATTGTAACCCATCATCCTATATGCCCTTGCAACCATATCCTGAAAAGAATAGCTCACAGCAGCTCCAAAATGCCAGAAAGGACCGGGATAGGCAGGCGGGGTGTCTATAACAACAACAGGTTTGCTGGAGTTCCTGTCAAATTTCCACCACTCCTCCTTTTTCCACTTTTCAATCATTGCTTCTTCTAGTTCGTGCCTCCATCTCTTGTCCTTCAATTTTGGCTCCATAAAATTAGAATTGGAATACCATATATAAAATTAATCAATCAAACAAAATTGTATTTTTTTCTTGATTCGGGTGTCAGGGATTCTTTTGCAAGAACATCAGCAATTTTTCTCAATTTTTTTTCTTCCTCAACCCCAAACCTTTGCTGTAAATAAAGCAAAAAATTGTCAAAAGATTTATGTTCTGTTTTTCTGGACGGGTTAATAACAAAAATCCCTTTTTTTTCGCTGATTAAAGTCATGAATGTCATGCCAATATCAAACAAACTTCCCCTGCTTGATGGATTGTAAAGGATATGGACCTGGTCCGAATTTTTTATTGCCTGCCTGTTAATTTTGCATATCTCATATTCCAGACAAGACTCAGGAAGATTATATTTGTCCGGTGTCTGTGGAGTGTCTGAAAGTGGCAAATGTACATTATAACCCTCGCCTTCCAGCTTTTTCTTGTAAGCAATAAGGAATTCCTTCACATCCCCCTCAGCCAGCCTCACAGGACTGATTACAAAAACATTTGCCATATTCAAAGCCCCATTTTAGTTTTTATAAGCGTTTCTGACCTCCTCACAAAATTGGGACTAATCCGGGGTTCAGGATGCATAGCTTCAAGAAATCAATTCTTTCCAATTTCCTCGCAATAAGGCTCATACCACGACTGGGGATATTTGCAAGCAGGACATACTTTCGGAGCTTCCTCACCCCAGTGGATATACCCGCAGTTAAGACATCTCCAATAAATCTTTATGTCCCTCTTAAAAACTGTGTTGTTTTTTACATGCTCGTGCAGTTTCAGGTATCTGTCCCTGTGCTTTTCCTCCACTTCCGCAACTTCCCTGAAAAACTCTGCAATTTCCTCATAACCCTCTCCCTCTGCAACTCTTGCAAATTCGGGATACATCTCCTCTGCCTCATATTTCTCGCCTCTGTATGATTTCAAAAGGTTGTCTGCAGTATTGCCAATCATTTCAAGTATATCAGGAGCCTCTGTTTTTACATCTTCCTTAAAGTATTTTGTGTATAATTCAGCAATTTTCCTTGCATGGGCTTTCTCATTGTCTGCAGTTTCAAGAAAAACCTTTTCTATAAATTTGAATCCCTCTTCTGCTGCCCTCTCTGCAAAAAATGTATATTTATTTCTTGCCTGGCTCTCACCAGCAAATGCCTTTTTCAGATTTTCTGCTGTTTTTGACATATTATAAAAGATTTGGGAAGCATTAATAAAGCTTTTTAATAAAAAACAGGAAAAAGGGATATGGAGAATATGGAGAGTTTGTTAAAAAAAATAAGGGGAGTGGAAGAAAAAAACATAATGAACCTGATAAACCAGAGATGGGAAGAATTCAAAAAACTTGGGAAAAAGGGGAACAATGAGTGGTTCAAGGAGTTGTGTTTCTGCATATTAACTGCAAATTCTCCTGCAAAAGCAGGCATAAAAACACAGAAGATTGTGGGGGATGGGTTTCTGACACTAAACCTTGAAGAATTGTATAAAAAATTGAAAACAACAGGCCAGAGATTTCCAAGAAAAAAAGCAGAATACATAATTAATGCAAGGCAGTATTCCCAATCAATCAAGGACAGGGTCAAATCTTTTGGAAATGGAAAAAAGGCGAGAGAATGGCTTGCAAACAATATACTCGGGATTGGCATGAAAGAAGCAAGCCATTTTTTGAGGAATGTGGGCTATGATGATGTTGCAATTATTGACAGGCATATTGTAAATCTGTTGGTGGAGCATAATATGGTATCAAGACCAAATACAATAACCAAAAGGAAGTACATTGATGTAGAAAAGGTGGTGGAGATTTTAGCAAAAGAAACAGGGATACCATTGGGAAAGCTTGACTTGATTATGTGGTATATAAAAACAGGAAAAGTTATGAAATAAATAAAATAAAAAGAATTAGTTTATGGGCTCACGTGCAGTGTAGCAGTTGCTGTGTGTGGAACACCATTCTTTGTGTATGAAATAGTAACATCAAGAGAGTATGCTGATGTGGATGTCATACCAGTAACATTAACCAACATGATTTGCTGGCTGTTTGCTGACATAGTAACACTGGTATCATTATATTTGGTGTTAGTGCCGTCTGTAACAGTCATATTGTTTATAGTAACTTCACTTGCCCCTTCCCTCAAAGAGAGATAGAGTATGTCCCCAGTAACAGAATGGTCCTGATAAACAAAATCAGTTCCCGGCGCAAAACAGGGGCTGCAAGTGTTCCCTGTCCCAACATTAAATACACCCATTGCATAAAGAGCGCCAATAGCAATCACTATTATCAATATAGCCCAACCATAAGTCATCAAGTATTCCAAAGCTGCTTGTGCTTTCAATTATACCACCTCTATTAATTTTGGATAAAAGCCGGTTTTTTAAATACTTAACTAAAACCACCAATGAAACTGCCTGCAACAATCCTTACAAGGTTAAAAACAGCAATATTGATAATTAAAAGGAGCGGGATGTATTTTGCTCCTGACCTGCCCTCGCCTGTTTCAATATAGCCAAGCGCCAGACCTCCAAAAAAAGCAGTTATTGTCATAGATATATAAGAGAATTGGAGGAAAAATTGGGGGTCAAGACCCTCAACAGAAAATCCTGTAAATGAGAGCACCTGATAACTCGATGGTGGAAGGTCGCCAATATTCACATTTGCACCAAGAGTGATGATATTGTCTACCAAAATGGTGGAAATGCCGTAAAGCATTGGTGCCCCAAGACCTGCTGCAAAAAATATGAAGATTATGTAAGATTTTAGGTTAGAACTGACCATTTTTTTAAGCGATTCGATTGTCCTCAACTCGTTGGCTGACTCCTCCAATAGTTTGGATATCTCCCCTCCAGATTTTATCCCATCAAGTATTAGGGAAATGCTCCTTTTCAATATTTTTGAATCAATGCGCTCGGATATTCTTTCAAAAGCATTTTCAAAACTCTGCCCGGACAAAAGGCTTTTGCCTGCCCTTTTTATTTCTTCAGACAATGGACCGAATTCAGGCCTGGCTGAAGTGAGAAATGCCTCATCAGGAGGCATGCCTGCCCTTATGTTGGAAGCAGTCAGGAGAAGAAGGTCGGGAAGCACTTTTTCAGCAAAAGAAGCCCTTCTTGAGGAAAAAAAAGCAAGAATCAGATAAAAAAAGCCAAAAACACCAACAAAGGAGATGATTGAGGCAACAAAACAATAAACATAATCATAGGACAATATTTTCATTAAAATAAAGGAAAAGACAGAG
>CAZTVD010000010.1:0-3346 GCA_964616955.1 Candidatus Woesearchaeota archaeon | reverse complement strand
TTACAGCATTAGTTGTAATCCACTTGATATAATCCGGCATACCTCTCCTCATCAAGCTCCATTCCAGCATATTTTATTTTTTCTCCAAGAGACTTCACAAATTTTCTCGGCATCACTTTCTGCACAACAACATAAAAGCTCATATCACTGGCCTCCTTGATTTTATGATGCCTATGAACATGTATTGGAAAAAAGCAAGGAAGAACAATATAAGGTAAAAGAAATATGTGTGGAGAGTCAGACCAAGAAAGGAGCCAATAATTATCATGAAAGTTATGCCAAGAGTGGGGAGTATCACTGCAAGCATCATATACATAACTGCAAAGGGATTCATCTCTGAGCCATATTTGGAAATTTTTATTTTCTGCTCCTCCACAGCATTTTCCTCAATTGAAGCAAGGGTAGAGGATATATCTGCACCGCTCCTCAATGCATTTGTTATCTGCCATATTGTCCTCCTGAAATAAACAGAGGGATTCAGTTTTGCAATTTTGTCAAGGGCTGATGCTTCAGACATGCCTCCCTGCATCTCCTTTACTGCTTTTTTAATTTCCTCAGATACAGCCCCATAATCACCCTGCGAAACACCAACAAGGGCATCATACAACGGCACACCTGACCTGACTTTTACAAGAAGATGCCTTATTGCAGGAACAAGGTTCACATCCAAGTTCTCACATTTTTTTTTGACGCTTATTTTTGGGTAGGAAAGCATATAAAACAAGGTGAATGCAGAAAAAGCAAATGTTGAGAAAAAGAAAATCATCAAAAGAGTGTGGTTGAGAAACTTCAATATCCAGAAAAGATAGCATATCCCTCCAAAGAAAACAACAAAATTGTAAAAAGCAAAAAAGAATGATGTTGCAAGGTATTCCTCGGGGGGAATGTCTATATCTGCCCTTTTAAGCTCCAAATCAAGGTCTGGAAACCCCTTCATCATGGAAGATGCTAGGGGCCTGAAAATAGAAGCCATTCTCCTTATTTTTTCAGATTTCAAAGGGACAGGAAGAGCCATAATCACCACTCAAAAACATCCCTCGGGTTTATACCCTGCTTTGCATACTTCAAAACTTCTTTTGGATTGATGTAATAAGTGGAAATTATTTTGCCTATGCCATCGAGATTTGTAACTTTATAATCAAATATCCATGAAAGGATTTTCTGTTTTTCTTTTTGGTCATTTTTCATTTCCTCCCTGCTCATGCCAGTATGAAGCCTTAATTCCTCTGCAAGCCTTATGCTCTCGTTTATTTTCACTATTCTGTCCTCTTTTGGCGACCACCTGTAAGTGATGTTCAGGCGCGGGACAGATTTTTCAGAATAAATCTCGCCTATTTCAAAAACCCTCCTCAAACCTTTTCTCCTCTGCCTGTACATGACAACAACAAGGGGAAGGGCTGTTACAACAGAAGGGGGAAGATTAACAGGCGGTGTGGTCATTCTCTCTATTGTTTGTGCTGCTGTATCTGCATGGAGAGTGGAATAGACACTGTGACCTGTATGGAGGGATTCAAAAAGAACTTCTGCTTCCCTCTGCCTCCTTATTTCACCAACAACTATCCTGTCGGGCCTCATCCTCAATGAATTCACAAGAAGGTCAAGCATTGTCACCTCGCCTGTTCCCTCAGAACTCGGGGGCCTTGTTGTGAGAGGCACCCAGTGGAGGAATTTCGGCATTTGCAATTCCCTTGTATCCTCTATACTGACTATCCTCTGGTTTGGCGGGGTAAAATTCATTAAAGCAGAAAGGAATGTTGTTTTTCCTGACGCAGTCCCACCTGAAACAATTATTGATATTTCATACTGGATTGCCTGCCACAAAAGAGAAAGGATTTCAAGAGAGACTGTTTTTGACTCGTACAATTCAGTGATTGTAAGCGGCTTTTTCCTGAATTTCCTTATGGTGAGAGTATTTCCTTTTGAGGATATTGGGAAGAGGGTGGCATTGACCCTGTCTCCTGTCAATAAATGGGCATCCATCAAAGGCGTGAGCACAGTTATTCTTTTTCCCACCTTTCTCCCGATTAAAGAGGCATAATTCTCAATTTGCTCCTCTGTTGGTATTACTATGTTTGTTTTCAGCCAACCAAAATCCCTGTGGTATACCCACACAGGCTCATTTGCATTATTAACAGTGATTTCCTCAAGATTCTCATCACTCAAAGGAATCTCCAAATCACCCAGCCCAATTGTTGTATTAACAATATACCCAGCAAGAAACCTCTGTTTTGGTGGGGAAAGGTCAGGAATATGCCTCTTCAATTCCTCTTTCACTTTTTTGATGAAATCCCTTCTGATTTGCTCCATCTGTTTCGGGTCAAAAACCTCCCTTTCCTCAACAGGCGCTTCTTTTACAAGTTTTTCTTTTATTTTTTCAAGAATTGCAAGGGTTGCCCTCTCAATATTCTTCTTTTTTACTTTGTATATTGGGACAAACTCCTCTCCTCCCCTGCTCACTTTTATATCAGCAGGAAAACCATTTGCAGATATGGAATAACTTGTTATTATTTCCTCTTTTCTCTCTTTTTTTACCCTTGGAGGGACTTTTACTTTTTTTGGCTCAATTTTCTCTTTTTTTGTTTTACTTCTTTTTTGTCTTCTTTTTTTCATTTTTCTTCACCTTCAAATAAGCGCCTGCAATAGGGTTCAGGGAGTAATCAAAATCAATAAGCCCTGCCTCATCAAGTATTTTGGCCCATTTCTCAATAATTTCTTTTTTTTCACCCAGCCTTTTTGAAGCAGAACGCAGGCTTATTTTCTTTTTTTGCTTTACAAGAGAATATAACCTGTCAACATCAGTATCAATGGGCATAATTTAAAAACCAACCCCTTGTTTAAATCCTTTTTTAATTATTGGAGAAGGTCAATTACATTATAATCCCTGGCGCTTTCATCATCCAACCTGAACCATGTTTCATCCATGCCCCTCACCTGTTTTCCTGCATAGGTTTCATCAGAAAAATATTTGTAATCAACAACACTCTGCCCATTTTTTAATATGATGCTATTTGAAGACAACTCAACAAGGTCCACAAAACTCTGGATTGGATTTTCTGTTTCAGACAGATTTCCCTCTGTCCTTGCAAAAAAAGACGGTCCGCTCACATTGTAATAACATCCTGTTTTTACCATGTTTTCAAGACCCTGCAAATCCCAGAGAGCCCTTGTAAGGGAATCAATATAAAGCACTTCCCCACCCATGACTAAAGATGTCACATTTTCTGCCCCAACAAGATAAGGAACAGAAACACCTTCAGTATCATTTTCCTCAGCAACAACACCCTTGAAATCATTGGAGGGAGCAGCAGAGGCATTGTCAGTAATGAGGATTTTTGAACCCCTATCA
>CAZTVD010000009.1:0-11003 GCA_964616955.1 Candidatus Woesearchaeota archaeon | reverse complement strand
ACCCTGGTAATGAGCAAAAGTTTTGGCCAGAGCCAGACAGCAGATGGCGATGGGTATGAATCCCTGTTTTACTGGTCTGAAAAGGAATTGAGCAGGGAATATATGACTCCTGTTGCTTTTGAATATCTTGCAGGGGCATTGACAAAAGGGAGCGCAGAAAGCTGTAGTTATTACAATGGCAGCCAAACAACCACCTATACTCCTTCAGGTTCTCTTGATTATCCAAATCCAAAAAAGATATTTATTGGAAATGAAACAGGAGAACCAACGGACAATTGGGGTCTTGCTGGTAGCTGGATTAACTGCACTTATCCCTTTTTCCTTTATATAGAACCAAATAATGGGGATGAAGCAAACCTTTTGTCATGGAAGCAGGCAAGACAGTATGTTTATCCTGAACCAACTTATTCTATGGGGGAGGAGGAATCAGACAGAAGTGCGAGATTAGATAACATAGGTTCAACAAACATTAGCGCGTTTCTTGTTATGGGTATTGAAAAAAACGAGACAGGAAGCTGGGAATGGGTTTCCACACAAATAAATGATACTCAAACAGATACAAAAAGGACTATTTTTGCTGATGGTTTCCTGAATCTCACGCAAATATGGAATTCCAACCCATGGAATACTGACTCGGAAAATGGCGGTTATTACAGGGTGTTTGCCATGTTAACTGACAAAAAAGGCAATGTGCTTCAGAACCAGGACCTTACTTATATGCGTGCTTATGATATTTTTTATTTAGATATTATCCCACCATCTTACAACAATTTTGGAGCAAATGATACCAACCCCTCACCCCTTGATTATGTCAAGTTTTATGCTAATTGGAGTGATAATGGAGAATTGGATGAGTGGGAGTTTTGGTGGAATGCAACAGGGGTGTGGGAAAGGGTAGATTATGGGAGTTTTTCTTCAAATCCTGACTGGTCCAATACAACACTCCAAATACCTTCTTCTGCTGAAACCAAATATATCAAATATGCTTTCAGAGCAAATGACACTCAATCTACGTATAAATGGACTTCCAACCAAACAATACTTGTAAAAGACATAACCCCACCCACAATTTCATCCACCAATGTTGAGCCTGTTTTGATTAATAGAAACGAAACTGTGAACATAACCGCACTTGTAACTGACAATGATATTGTTAATATGACATGGGTATATATAAAGAATCAGGGAGAGGAAAATCAGACAATGGACTATATGGGTGATGATAGGTATAATCTTACTTATAAATGCGGCAGCATTGGCGAATACAATGCAACTGTTTTTGCCAATGATTCATACAATAATGTAAATAATGGCACAACTGTTTTATGGAAGGTTTTTGGATGGGCTAATGTGACTCTTTCCCCTCTTGAGGAAAAATATGCTGTGAGGGATATTATAAACATAACCTGTCTTGTTTCTGATACTAACCTTTCTTTCCCAATTGAACATTATCCAGTCAAATTTTATTACAATACTACTTTTATTGGCATTAACTATACAAATTCTTCTGGTTATGCTGTTTATTCGTGGAATACAACAGGATTGGAAAAAGGATATTATTCAATAAGATGCTTGATAGAAGATAATTCCACACTTTTTTACAATGTTTCTTCAACAGAGGATAATGCTACAATTTTTATAGATGTGCCAGAGGTTATATTGATTCAGTTGGAGCATGAAAATTCTGATGATGAATATGAACTCCTTGATACAATTTCCTTTGTAAACTTGACTCTTAACAATACCGGAGGTTCAAGTGCCCTGGACGTTAATGCTTCTTTGTTTGTGGTGGATCCTTTTGGTGTTAAAACTTCCTGGGGTCCTGATGAAAACAAAATATGTTCAAATGAGTTAAGCCCTTCCCAGACATGTGAGAGTGAATTCAACAACAATACCAATGGCTATTTAATCCCGCTTACTGCTTCAACAGGAATGCATACATGGAATGTCACAGTTAATTGGACAGGCGGAGGGGAACCCCCCGCTTTTAATAATTCATATACTTTTTTTGTTTTTGATTTGAGGGAAAATATGAGCTCTACTCTTTTCCCTTCGTATATTGACCAGAATTATAGTTCAGAATATAACTTTACTCTTTCCAATCCCCTTTCATCCTCCTTGCTTGATGTGAATGTATCCATAAATTGCCCTTCTGATGTAAACTGCACCTGTATTGGAACACAGAACACATATTGTTATGTTGGAACAATAAATTCCCTTTCCAATAAAACAGCATCTTTTAACATAACAACAGACATTTCCACTTCCCCGGGCTATAAAAACATAAATGTGAGTGTGGCTTATACAAATCCTGGTTCTGAAGACAAGCAGTGGGATGAACAACAAAACCAGTTGTTATATGTTAGAGGACCAACGTATCTCAATGTCACTATAACAAATTATCCTGAAAAAGCAACAAGAGGCCAAAGCTATGATTTGAGGGGATATGTAAATAACTCTGACTCCCTCACAAACAATATTTGGCTTAACTGGACTCTTTCTTATGGATTTGAGAACCAAACTGGAAAATTGCATGTATATAATCAAACACTCGGACAAAGAGAAATTTTGTGGAACAATATCACTGCTTTTATCAATTCTTCTACTGCTCTGGGTCAAAATCAAATAACTTTAAAATCTGCCTCAACAGAGCAATCAGAGGATATGTCACTTGTTTATATTGATGTTTATTCAAACACAACAATTTATCCATCTTCTGACGAATATGAGAAGTTGAGAAATGAGCAGGTGATTTTTTATGCTAAACTTGTTTATGACAATGGGACAGGTGTATATAATGAAATGGTCAATTTCAGAGATATAACAGAAGATTATGATTTTGGAAATGCCTATACAAATTCCTCTGGAATAGCAAAATTAATAGCAACAATACCTGCTTCGTTTTCTTTGGGAGAACATACAATCAATGTAAGTTATGCTGGAAGCAGTTCAAAATATTTATGGTCTTCTTGCAATACATCCTTGAAAATTAATGTTAATGATTCAATAGTATTTGATAATGTTGTTTCATCCTCAGATGTCCAAGGTTATGGCAATAATATTACTATTTCTACCGATTTAGTATCCCTTGTTACTATCCATACCGTTTATATCAATATAACTTTCCCCAATAGTACTACACAAAAATATTCCATGGAAAATAAGGGAGGGGGGCATTATGAGTATGTTGTAGAGGATACTTGGCAAAAAGGAAAATATAATTACAACATTTGGGCAAACAATACTGAGGGTTTCAGCAACTACTCATCAAAATATTATTTTGATGTTTATTCCAATTCAAGCATAATTTTTTCCACGCAGAGGGATAGATATATCAATGAGGAGGATGTGCTCATATTTGCCCATAATTGGGATAATAAATATTTTGCGTGGAAAAAACCGATAAATATAACTGGAGCGGATGCAGCAGATTTGCAAATCAATATGAGCATAGATACACAATCATTGATTTCTAATAATAAATTAAAAGAAGACTGTGCTGATATAAGGTTTTATTATAAAGGGAATAAATTGCCCTATTGGATTCAAAAAGGGTGCAATACATCAAATACCCAAATATGGGTAAGAATTCCTTCTTTGAGTTCTACCTCGAACACAACAATATGTATGTACTATGGCAATTCCTCTGCCTCTTCTGAGAGCAATTATACTCAAACAATGGCTTTTATAGGGGAGGCAGGGGAGGTCATAGCAAAT
Source organism: Candidatus Woesearchaeota archaeon (assembly GCA_964616955.1). Taxonomy (GTDB): domain Archaea; phylum Nanobdellota; class Nanobdellia; order B33-G15; family B33-G15; genus CAZTVD01. The sequence goes on along the minus strand of CAZTVD010000009.1, from coordinate 7,286 downwards.
AGCACATGGCAAAATTATTCTTTTTCAACAAGTTTTCCGGATAAACCTGTTGTTTTTGCAGATATTGGATTTTATGATAGCACACAGGCAGACAGGAGGATAGATAATGTGACCCTTTTAGGTTTTCAGTTGAGAGTGGAGAATTATGGAGCTGGAACACATTATAATGAAAATACTTATTTCCTCGCTATGAGAAAAGGGAAATGGAAAATTGGAGGTTTTCTTTTTGTTGTTACTAATGGCTCAGCAGATTCAACAGAATGGAATGATATACCTTTTGGCCATACTTTTTCTCAGCCACCTGTTTTTATTTCAGATATACAAACAGTTAATGAGGCAGACCCCGCACATACAAGACATAATGGCGATGATGTTGATAGTGTTCAAACAAAGGTGGAAGAAGATTTGGATGCGAGCCATATATCAGAGGAAATTGGCATAATTGCTGTGGATAACATGGGCGTTTGTGACAGCAATGCAACAAATGGATTAGGATGTGAAATAGGGAATGTTACGAGTTCAAGTGTTAGCTGGAATACAATAACCTTTTCAGCAGGTTTTTCCCAAAAACCATCAATGGTAATGACAATGATGACCCAATATGGCGGGGACGAGGCAGATTTGAGGTATAATAATGAAGGGTCCTCTTCATGGCAATATAAAGTGGAGGAAACAATAAACAAGGATAATTCTGGTCATGTCTCTGAATTTAATTCTTATATTGCATTTGACAAAGGACTCATCTATGGGGCTAAATACCTCCCCTCTTCCCCAACAATTTATGTTGGTGATGAAGAAGAGAGAGAGGCGATTGTTGATAATATTGGTTCTACAAATATTTCTTTTTATTTGTTAATGCAGGTTCAAAGAAATGAGAGCGGATGGGTCTTGGTTGAAACGAAAGTAAATGATACTGCACCAAGAAATGTTGTTGGAAATGATTTTTTTGACCTCACGCAAATATGGAATTCCAACCCATGGAATACTGATAATAGTGTGGATGGCACTTACAGGATTTATGTAGCCCTTAGAGATAAGAAGGGAAATGTTCTTCAAAATCAGGATGGCTCTTATATGAATGCTTCTTATATTTTTAAAGTGGGAAAACTCCCTTATTCTACCCATTATGGTGTAAACACCACCAACCCTACTGTTAACACAACAATTAAATTTTATTCCTTGTGGTTTGATGATGCTGGTTTATCGCATTGGAAATTTTCATGGACAGCAGGAGGAAATTGTGATGCATGGGTAAATGATTCTGCGCTTGCTTTTTCCCAGCCAAATAATTCATGGGCCAATCTCACAAAAGAGGTTCCTCAGGAGTGTGGAGGAAAAACTATTAATTGGAAAATATGGGCAAATGATTCCAATAATAATTGGAATTATACTTATGGGATATTGAATGCAGTTGATGAATACATAATTCTCACACTTTCAAACATCCCCATATGTTTTGGCTCCCAATATGCGGGTCAGGAAGTAGAGGCAAGCGATGGGTCCATTTCAGAATGTGGAACAGGTGTTTATGGATTCCCCATGAACATATCCATTGATTCTTCTGTTCCGGTGGACATATGGATAAAAGCAACAGGGAATTTGAGTGATGGGAATGGGAATGAGATTGATTTGAGAAATTTGAGATTTAATGAGTCTTCCTCGCCATCCAAAAAAACCAATTTGTCAGATGACTATGTTCTTTTTGAATCAAATGTTCCTGCTTCCACAAACATAAAAAGAACGGTTTATTGGTGGCTTTACATTCCCCCCTCTCAGCCAGCAGGGGGACCTTATACAACCAATGTTGATGTTCTTGTAAATAAAAGTTCATGATTTGGAGAAAAGCTTATAAATTGTAAAAAAATAATTCTCTTTCATGGACAAAGAAGATATGTATATATATGGCACCATATTCCTTTTTGTTGTTCTTGCGTGGTTTGCATCTTCATTTATCAAAACAAGCATAACTGGTTTTGCTGTTTCAAATGCAACTCAGACAACCGCTTCTGTTACTGTTAATGAGTTCATATCATTGACATTACAGGAGGGTTTTCCAATCCAGTTTGGGAGTCTGGACCCCGGGGTTACTAACAGCAGTGCTACCACTAACCCTTCCAATTTGACAATAGGAGAGGAGACCAATGTAGAATTTAACATAACTCTTAATGCTACTTCCAATTTTGAATCACAGTCCACAGGCCAGTCTTTTGGTGTGGGCAATATGAGTTTTGCTTCAACTAATGCAACTCAGACAGATTTTGTTTTGAATAATGAATTAAAAGCATATTACTGGCAGTCATGCCCATGTGGCAATCAGGTTAATAAATCAATATGGCTTTATTTGGATATTCCTGCAGGGCAGAGAGCAGCAAATGATTACCAGGCCAATTTAACAATAAAGGCAACAAGCGTGTGATAAAATGAAAAAATTGTTTTTGTTGTTCGGGATTGTATTTTCCCTTTCTTTCATAAGTTCTGCTTATGCGAGTTGCAGTTTGGGTGCAACTCCCCTTTCAGTTTCAGCAAAAGCAAAGCCAGGAAATACAGTGGAGGTTACTTGGAATCTGTATAATATGTATGGCGATAGGAATACACATGTTACCATATCCATTTCCGGGCAGGAGGAAGGATGGGAATTCACAATTGACCCTCCACTCCAAACAAATAAATTTAATGTTGCTGGTGTGACTCAGGAAGTTCAGGAAAATCTTTACCTGACTCCAAAACCAGCAGTAGATGTTTATCCAGCAGTAATTCCGCAGGGACAAAATTATATCAAACATCCTTTCAAGGATGCATACATCCCTGTTTCAGTTGTGAAGATTTACATAAAAGTGCCTGAAACAGTTTCTCCATGGGAAAATCATAAATTCACTGTAACAGCCACAGGAAAATGTTTTGGGACTGAAACTGGCACTCTTTCCACCCAAGTATCCACTTCCTTAGATGTAAACATCCAAACAGTGCCAGAATCATATTATGAGGAGTTGATACTTGTTGTGCCGTGGTATATTGAATATCTACCTGTTATAGTCACACTTGCAGTGCTTATAATTTTGTTGGCGCTTCTTTACTTCAAACCGCAAATGTGGAAAAAGTTAAAAACAAGAAAATCCAAGAAGTAGTATGAAGATTGACTTTGAATATGTAATTTCAGCAGTTGTTTTCATATTCTCTTTTCTTTTTATCTACAGCTCCCTTCAACCATATTCATTCATAACAGGTTTTGCTGCAACCCCAAAAACAGAACAAACAACAGCAGAACTTTCTATTAATAGATATATAAACACTGGAATTGATAATGTTCCTGTTAATTTTACTTATACAGGAATAGTGCCTGGTTATTGGTACAATGCCAGCAATGGAACGGGCATAGGAGGATGGCCTGTTGAGTTAATTCTATACTGGGAAACAAATTGCGATACAAATACCACTTATTGGGGAGATGCCTATTTTTGCAGAGAAGGCACTTCTTGCGATGAATATTATGTTAACAGGTTTGATGTTGGAAACTTAACTTATAATACTACTGATTGGAATTATACTATTGCAGGAGACCATTTTTATCATTATGTGTGGGGATTTGCAAATACCAATATAACCGATGCTTCGAATGAAACACAGGTTGGCGAAGCAAATAGTGTTAAAATTTATAACAGCACTTGTCCCTGCGGTGAAAGGAATTATACAGAGAGGATATGGTACAGATTATATGTGCCTCCAGGTATTTATACAGGGAATTACAGGGCAAATATAACATTCAAGGTCATGGATATTGGAGGAGGAAGTTAATGAAAAAATATTTTTTGCTGCTTTTGTCTGTATTTTTTCTTTCTCCCACTTTTGCTTTATGTAATTTTGGAACAATGCAACCAGCCCTTGTTTATAGTGCAGTTCCAGGAGCAACTCTTGAAGCAAAAGTATATATTTACAACCTTTATGGAGACAGGATAACCCATGTAAAAGTTAGTTCTGTTTCTGTTCCTGAGGGATGGACTTATTCTTTTGAGCCAGAAGCCTCTTATGTTACATATTCTATTTCAGGCCAGGAAACACAGATATATGAAAACCTTGCTGTGGAGCCCATGGGTCAGACAAATGATACCTCAAAATATGAAGGAGTGGAATATCTCCAAAGCCCTTCTGTTATGGGGATGTATATCCCTGCAAAGGTAATCAAAATGAAATTGGATGTTCCCTCCAATGTCCCTCTGTGGAAAACCTATGATTTCAGTTTTACACTTGATGGATGGTGCCTTGCAGACCAGCCAGGTTCTGTTTCAACACTTCAACAGAGGACTTTTGATTTTCGGGTCAAAACTGTTGCACTTGAATTTTATGAGCAAAGGGTTTCATCACCATGGGAAATTATTGGCCAGTATGCTGTTTACATCGCTATTGTTGGGGCTGTTTTAATAACCATTGTTGTACTTGTTATTTTGAGGAAAATGGGAAAATTAATAATCAAAGTGGAAATTAAGTAAAAATTATGAGGATTTTGAGAGGGGGGGCATTTTTTCTTGTTTTTCTTTTCCTTTTTTCTTTTTCTATTTCTGATGTTGGCGATCCTGCTAAAATAAAATCAGTCCACTCCATTGCTGATTTGTTTGTTGAGGAGTCTCCTTCTGAAATTAATATAACCCCCTCTTTTCTTGAAATTGGTGTTTATCCAAATAGAACAACAAAAAAATTGGTTCAGATAACTTCATATAGGGGCAATATTAACATAACTGTTCAAATAAACATAACTGGCAATGTGACAGATTATCCAGGATTTTTGAGATTTAATGAAAATCCTGTTAAAGTTGGTGTTATGACAACAAAGGACATTTATGCACTTGTGAACAGTTACAATGTGCCTGTTGGCAATTATACAGGGAACATAACATTCACTGTTCTTGAATCAGGCTACAATGTTACAATCCCTGTTAATGTAATCAATGACTATGACAGGGGGAGGTTTATCATAACTGTTAGGGATGAAGCAAATAAGCCGCTGAGCAATACATATATTGAGTTATACAAAAGTTTGAAATTTCTTGAAAAGGGTTATACAGACAGAAATGGAGAATATTATACGGGATATTATGAGATTGGGAAATACTACATAATTGTTGCATCAAAAGCAACATATTATGCAAAGGCAACAGGAAAAACACTCGCAGAAGTGGACCATTATGTGAATATTACTCTTGGTGGAACCCCCAAACTTGCCCTTTACCCCCAAGAATATTACACCTGGATGTGGGTAGGGGATTATGAGGACATGCAACTACTTCTTTACAATTATGGAAATGGGAAGGAAAGATGGATTTATATTGAACCAAATGTTGGTTGGCTTCATCCAAATCCAAGTTATTTTGAGGAACTTCCTCCAGGGGAATACAGATACATCAATGTGAGGATTGGTCCATTTTCTTTGCCAGGAAGATATACAGGTGAAATAGTTGCAGATGGTTTAAGGAGCCAGGCAAGTGCTAAGTTTTATGTTGATGTTTATGAATTAGGTGCAGGTGGGGGCGGAGGGGGTGTGCCGCCCGAATATATCCCTCCAACAGGACCAATAATCATTGTGCAGCCCAATGTGACCATTCCACCTTCTGCTCCCGAATATTTTTACAAAAATCCAAGGGTTTCTATAAAAACAGAAAAAACACTTGACTTGACGGCTGGTGTGCCATACTCCTTTTTAGTTTATGTTGAGAATGTAGGAGATGTTGATTTGAATAATTTGACCTTGGAGGCAAGCGGAATATTTTATTCAGAAACCCACCCCCGTTCTTATTATTCCCTGAAACAAGGAGAAAAGAGGATATTCCTTGTTAAAGTTCTTGCAACAAATCTGACATCAGGAAGTTTAAGTCTAAGAATAAATTCAAAGGAGCTGGAAACATACTACACAATACCTTACACAGTTTCTCTTGGAGCAATGGACCCCTCTTCATTATTATCAGAAATAGGGTCCTTGAGGCAATTATTGGAAGCAATTGACAAGGAGCTATTTGATATGTTTTCAAAAGGATATGCAGTTTCAGGGGCATTTTCATTTGTTGAGGCAATAAATAATGAGATAAATTCTGCAGAAGATAGTTTTGAAAAAAAAGAGTATTATAACACAAGAAAATGGCTTGATATGGCAATTAAGGATATAGATTCCCTTTGGAGAATGGTAGATAATATCAGGAAAAAGGGACCCATAATAGTATCTGATATGAGCATTGTTTTATTGGTTATCATAATATTCATATGCTTGGTGCTTCTTTATTATATCAGGAAAAAAAGGAAGAAAAAATGAGGAAAATGCTGTTTTTTTTGATTTGTATCTTTCTTTTCAATAGTGCCTCTGCCCTTTATCCAGCAATAACAGTTTCACCTGTAAATATTACAAAAAAAATTTCATATACTGGTGAGATGGACCTTTCTTTTTATGTTTCGGGGGAAGGGGGAGACGAGCCTGTTGTTGCTGATTTGAGAAGTTCGGGCGAGTTGAGGAAATACATAACATTTAATCAGGAACATATATCCATTCACCCAAATGAAACAAAGAGAGTTGATTTTCACTTAGAATCTCCTGGCAAAGGGGGTGTTCATAGGGGAAAAATTGAAATTTTTTTGAAAGATGTGGAAGTCAATTGGGTAGACATAGAGGTTTCAGTGGAAGAAAATCTTGGAAGGTTCATAATAGAAGCAGTTTCAGATGGTGAAAAAATAAATGATTTTGATGTTTATATTTACAGGGGACCTGAACTGGTACTTGAACAAAGCACAAATAAGGGCTATCTCTTTACTGATTATGTTAAAAGAGGAGAATACACAATTATTGTCAAAAGTAAAGGATGTATTGATGCTGAAAAAATGATTAATCTGGAATCAACTTCAAAAATTTTGAAGTTTGATATGGTTGAGAAACCAGGCAGGGACATATCCATCATCCCCTCTTCTCTTTTTTTGCAGTCATGCAAAGGAGAGAACAGCACATCACTTTTAACTGTCTATAATGTGGGCAGTAATACTAAAGAGTTGAAAATATCCTATGACCATTCCATTATGAACATATCCCCTGAAAAATTTTCTCTTTCTCCCTCTTCTGCAAGGGACATATCTATAATTATTCCTCCGCTGGGCGCGGGCAATTATTCTTTTGATATGAATTTTTCGTATGATGATGTTGTTGTTCCTGTTACTATCTCCTTGAATGTTTTGTCCGATTGTGAGGGCAGGGAAATATTTGAAGGCATTGATTTCAAAAAAACTCTTGTTGTGCCCTATAACCACATAAGATATGT
>CAZTVD010000008.1:0-11141 GCA_964616955.1 Candidatus Woesearchaeota archaeon | reverse complement strand
ATGCCCCCCACCTTCCAAGGAGGAAATTCCCACACAAGATTAAGAACTTTCAATTTTTTTCACCTCTGCATAATTCCTCAAAATTTCCTCCTCCCACCTATCACCTATACAAACAACAATCCTATTCTCAGGCACATTATAGTGGTACATGACCTGATATTTCATCCAGAGGTTATTAACAAAGATTTTTGATGCCAGCTTGCACCCCTCATACTCTATTTTTTTAACAGACTCAATATAAGAGTCACTATTTCCGCCCACCCTTACAGGCTCAATAGAGTGAAGCGTGAGGAAAAGGGGTATATCAAACCTTTTTTTAAGGACTATTGCTGCAGGGAGAGTCAGCCAGTCCTGGGCATGAATTGCATGTATATCAACTCCATCAAGGATATCCAATGCCTTTTTTTCTATATCAGTGCTCATTGTGAGAGCCCATATGAGCGGGTTATATGCCCCGTCAAAAGAATTTTTTATTGTGAATACAAAAAGGCTGTCCCTCTCAAGAAAAAATTCATTGGGCTTGTGATTGTCATATGTTAAGACAATGACATTATTCTTTTCAGAAAGTTTTTCAGCAAGTTTTTTGGCATAATGTGCAATCGGACCATGGCTCAAGGGAGGATATTCCCATGTGAGCAACATTATGTTTTTCATTTGATTTTAAAAAGTGAGGGAAGTTTAAATAACTTATCAGGAATAACAAAGATTTAAATATAAATCGGGCATCTATTGTTTTATGATAAAGAAAATAGGCCGGAACATTCTAAAAAAAGTCAACGAATCAAAAGCTTTCTGGATAAAAACAGACCATTACAATGTTGTTGACAGGGCGCTCAGTCTGGAAGAACTTGCAAAAAAGCTGAAAAAAGCACCAACAGCAGCAATTGTCCACCACATGAGGGAAGGCAAGAATGATTTTGCCGCATGGATAAAGGATGTGCTTCATGACAATGTTCTTGCAAAAGAATTAAGGTCACTGAAAGCAAAGAACTGGGATGAAATGCATCACAAGGTTATAAAGACAATTGAGGAAAGAATCAAAAAGCTCAAATAAACCTTTTTTGATTTAATATGAAAATTGTGGAGATTTCTTCAGAGGCAGCTCACAAAGTCGGGGGCATTTATACAGTTCTAAAAAGCAAAGCAGGGGAGATGGTGAAAAGATTTGGGGAAGATTATCTTTTGATTGGTTTTTATGAGCCGCATTCGTTCAAAACAGAAGTTGAGGAAACAGAACCCCCTGAAAACATAAAAAAAATAATATCCTCCATGGAAAAGCAGGGAATTAAATGCTATTATGGGGAGTGGAAAAAGGGGGATAATGCAAAAATTGTTTTGCTTGACCCATATAACTACATAAACAGGATTGAAGGCGGGGACAAGGTAATAAACAAAATAAAATACAGGCTGTGGGAGAATTATGGCATAGAATCCCTGTGGTCGCCATATGACTTTGATTTGAATGTTGGGTGGGCATGGACTGCTGGCATGTTTCTGGAAAAAATGAAGGAGATAGAAAAAGAAAAAATAATTGCCCATTTTCATGAGTGGATGAGCGGGTCAGGTTTGTTGTATTTGAAGATGAACAACATTGATATAAAAACAATTTTTACAACCCATGCAACCACACTCGGCAGAACAAAAGCATCCATGGAAGAGGATTTTATTGAAGAGGTTATGAAGGGGATTGAGGAAAAAAGAGCAATTGATGGGAGGGAGGCATACAAATACAAATTGGAAAGCAAGCACCTTCTTGAAAAATCTTGCGCACACAATGCAGACATATTCACAACAGTCAGCGAAATAACTGCAAAAGAGTGTATGTATATCCTTGAAAAAAAGCCGGACATAATAACCCCCAATGGTATTGACTTGTCCGACTTTCCAAAAAAAACAGAGCTTGATGAAAAACACATGGAGAGCAGGGAAAAAATAAGCTCTTTTTTATATTCCATTTTCCTGCCACATTACAGGATAAATCCAATAAATTCCCGGATTTTTTTCATATCTGGAAGGTATGAATACAAAAACAAGGGGATTGATATATTTCTGGATGCCCTTGGAAAACTCAATGAAAAATTGAAGTCAGAAAAATCTGACAAAGAGGTTTTTGCACTTATCCTTGTCCCAACCAATGTTTCAGGACCAAAGGAATACATCATGGAAAATGTGCTCATAATGAAAGAAATAGAGGAAAAAGTTGAGAGATTTATAGAGGAAAACAAGGACATTTTTGTCTTAAAAAAAATGGAGAGAATAAAAAAAGAGGAGGAATTTTTGAGGGGGCTGAAACACAGGATAATTGGGGAAATAGCTGACAACAGCATTTATGAAAGGGATTACAAAAAAAACGAACATATTGAAAAAGCAATTGAGCTCTTCAAGAACCTGAAAAAGAAAGAGGAACTTCCCCCAAAAATCTGTTATAATCTTGCTTATAAGCACGATAAGATATTGGAGGAAATGGAGTTGCTTGGTCTGGAAAACAAGGAGGAAGACAGGGTAAAGATAATTTTTTATGGCACATATGTGAAGCCGGGCGATGGATTCATCAATATGGGATATTATGACACCATTGCTGGTTGCGATGCTGGTTTTTTTCCAAGCAGGTATGAACCATGGGGATATACACCAATAGAAACAGCTGCACTCAAAGAAGTTGCTGTGACCTCCAATATGGCGGGTTTTGGTTGCTTCTTGTTGAACAACCTGAAAAATACAAAAAAAAGGGGTATAAGGGTGGTGGATGTTGCAAACAACAGGGGCGAGGAAGAGGTATTTAGGATAATGGAAGAAATAATGCATAGCAGCAATGAAGAGATAGAATTCCTTAAAGGAGATGCATACAAAATGACTGAAATGGTTTTGTGGTCAGAGCTCATAAAGAATTATATTGAGGCTTATGAGATGGTGTTGAATGGCAAAAAATGAACTGAGGGAGAATATACTGACAAATGAACTTGTGATTATAGCAGGCGAAAGGGCAAAGAGACCTGTTTTTTTCCAAAAAATAAAACAAAGGAAATTGAGCAGGAACTGCCCCTTCTGTCCCGGAAACGAGGACAAAACAACAGGCACACAATCCATTGTTAAAAACAAAAGATGGGTTGTAAGGTCAATAAAAAACAAATACCCTATTGTTGTTGATAACAAAATAAAAAGCATTCCAATAAGAGACTTTCCCTTTTATACACATTACCCCATTTCAGGCAACCACGAAGTGATTATAGAGACAAGGGAACACAACAAAGAAGCATATAACATGGGGGTTGAACAGATGAGGAACGTGATTGATATGTTTGTTGAGAGGTATTCTGCAATGATTTCCTCAAAAGATGCAAAATTTGTTTCAATATTCAAAAACAGAGGGGAAGAAGCAGGAGCATCAATAAGCCATCCCCATTCCCAGATAATAAGCCTTCCAATTATACCCAAAAAAATCCTTGTGGAATCAAAAAAAATGGGGAAAAAATGTGTTATGTGCGAAATAGTGGAGGAAAAAGAGAGGACAATTTATGAGAACACATCTTTCACTGCCATGTGCCCGTATGCCCCAAAATTCCCATATGAAGTATGGATTATTTCAAAAAAGCACATAAAAAGCATTCTGGAAATGGGCGAAAAAGAAAAAAATGACCTTGCTGACATAATGTGCGTAATATTCAGGGCAATGGAAAATTTCCTGGGAGAATTCCCTTATAATTATTCCATACACCAGGCGCCAAAAGGCAGAAATTTCCATTTCCATATAGAGATTTACCCCAGGCTATCAAAACTTGCGGGTCTTGAAATAGGTTCAAGCATATATGTAAATATAATGCCGCCTGAAAAGGCATGTGCTGAGATAATAAAAAATTTATAAAAAACCCTCATTAATGCCCCTGAGCATCTCCTTCCAATATCTTTTCATGTTCATCTCAAAACTATTGCCAAATTTGGCTACCCATTTCTTGAGTTCCTTGTTTTCTGTCATTTTTGAAAAATCTTCAACAAAGTTCCTAACAACATCCTTCACCCTTCTTGTCTCCCAGAAAACAGGCTCAACACCCGCTTTCTCCGAATATTCCCTCAATTTTTTGATGATTTTTTTGGATATCTCCTCTGCATTTATTCTTCTCCCGCTCAGATATTCTATCATTTTATCAGAAACCTTTGTGCTCCACTTCCTGTGAAACCTGCAAAAACCAAACTGGTCTATTGCTGTTTCCTCTATTGTCCTTTTTGCAGAAGCCTTTCCTATTTCATATGGGTCAAACTTGTCCATATGGTAGTATATTTTGCTCAAAATTAACATTGGCAGAGGGGCAAAAACACCAGGAGTCCAGTACATTATGGGAGTTATGCTGAAATCCCTGCCGTAAGGTGCATAAAGCGCCAAATCCTTGATGCCCTTATACTTTTTTTCAAGCTCTCTTGCTGCTTTTCTTATGTTCTCCCTCAAATATTTCCCAATTCCCTGACCCGTAAGGATAAGGTCAATCAAATGTTCAGCAACAAGCATGTGGGCATGGGAATAAAGGATGGGGGATTCCATATATTTTTCAGGGTCAAAAACAACAGGCACTTCTGTGCCAATATCCTCTGCTTTCAATATGTTCTTTGACCTTGCCTCCATAATCCACGCAAGCACGTTCCCAAGCTCAACAGCATCAAAGCCCATTTCATCTATTTTTCTGACAACGCTCTCAGCATCATCCATGTTGAAAATGCCCAACAACGGACCATTTGCTGCATATGGCTCATAATCTTTTTTGAATATTATATTGACTTTTTTGCATACAACAGGGCATTTTTCCCCGCAATTCCTCCAGCTCCTTGTCTTGATTATTTCATCCTGAAACTTCTTCCAATACCATCCGCGGATAAGTTTTGTATAAATGCTCCTCCTTTCTTTTTTGGGCAAATATGTGGAAGCCCAATTAAAAAACAAGAATTTTTCCTCAAGATTGTAAAAATTCACCCCAAAAGTACCGCCAGTTCCAAGAGAATCATCATACCTGTATTTTTTTGTTGTGCTATTCCATACCTGAACAGCATTTTTTCCAAATTCCTGCATATAAAACTCATTCGCTTTTTCCATATCAAGGGTTTTCTCAAACCTCTTTCCATTGAAATCCCCCCCAATAACAATAGCAGGTATGTGGTGCGCCTGCACCATTACAGACCCGAGCCCGCCTCTTGCAGCATAATCATCCTGTCCCCACTTCAATTTTTTGTCTTCAAGAACAGTGGAACCAATGGACCCGTATTTTGTAACAAAAGAAGCAGGTCCTGTTGCAATAATCCTGAAATACGCATCCCCGTACCAATCAACCAGCTCATCAAGAAGATATTGCTGAAGCCCAAAAATTCCTTTTTTTCCCTTGTAAGATTTGAAATAAATCTCATCAAGCTTGTCCTTTTTTATCCTTATGAATCTGCTATGCAATTTTTTCTTTTTCCTTTTGAGGGCAACCACAGTATACTCCTTTCCCTTGCCTTCAAAGGATACAAAATCAATTCCTGCATGGTAAAGGGCAACACCTGCCCCGCCCATTGTTGCTACGATGAGGTTCCCCATCAAGGGCGAGCGTGCGGTGAATATAAGGCGATGGGAGCCGGGAATTGGTGTTCCTGCAAGAGGACCTATGCCAAAACAAAGGGGATTCTTTGGGGAAAGGGGAGGGTTCTCATAACTTTTTTTCTCAAAATGCTGGTTTATTGCATATTCAACAGGACCTATTTCCTCTGTTTCTTTTATTTTCACCCTCTTCCATCTGTTGTTTATATGAACAGCTTTCATAATAATCCCTTTCCAAGCTCTTTTATTATTTTTTCTTTGTGTTTTGCCTTGCAGACAGCAGAAGCAACAAAAACACCATGTGCGCCAAATTTTAATGCCTTCTCCACGTCCTCCCTTGTATGAACGCCAGCACCAACAAGCACCTTTGTCCTTTTTGAGATTTTTTTTACTGCTGAAACACCCTTTGATATTATATCCGGTTTTGCAGAACTCACTGATATTTTTCCGCCTATCAACTCCGGCGGCTCTATTGCAATATAATCGGGCTTCAAACGAGCCAATTTCCTTGCTTCCCTTATGTCCTTTGCACACAGAAGGACCTTTAAAGAATATTTTTTTGAAATTTTAAAGCTCTCCTTCATTGTTTTAAAATCAATCCTGTTCTCAGCATGGTTCAAAACAACCCCGTACACACCAATTTTTTTGAGTGATTTTGCAGTTATTGAGCCAGTATGTGCGCCTGGCTCATAAACAGAAACCCCCTGTGAAAAAACGGGTATTTTCACTTTTTTTGAAATAATGCCCAAATCAAGAAAACCCGGGACAACACCTATGTCCACTCCCAATTTCTTAGAAACCCTTTCGCATATTTTTGCTATTTTGAGTGCATTTTCCCCAGAAGACTCTTCATATGCCTTGAAATTTATCAGGAGCATTAATTAAAATCAATCGCATTTAGTTAAATATTTATTGCTATTGGACAGATTATATTTATGAGGTATGTTATTAACACCTTTCTCTCCTCAAATTTAAAAGATACATTAAGGGCATGCATAAGCGCCAAAATGGGTGTGGAACTGCATTATAGCCATACAAAAGAACAGGAACCACTGCTGGAAAAGGTAGGGATCAATTCAATTGAAGGGGATGTGAGGGATTACAAATATTTGATATTTTTTGCACATAATGCTGGTGCGGATTATGTTCTTTTCCATCCTGAAAAAAATGAACTGAAAAAAATGAGGGAAATTATTAAAGAAGGTATGGGAAAGGGGGTCAATATTGCAATTGAGAATAATTTTGATTGGGGGAGGACTCCCACAGATATTTACAGGATAACAAAGGAGATAGAGGGATTGCAGTTTGTTTTTAATCCAGCAATTGCAAAAGAATGCTCTTTGAACCCTGGCGGTTTTTTGAAAATAGTGAGGGAAAAGATAATAGGAGTGAATATTTCTGATTTTTACAGGGGAATCTCAGGATTGCCTTATTCGCTTGGGGAAAGCGATTTCCTTGACCCTGTTATAGATGAGTTCAGGGATTCAAAAATCCCTTTTGTAATAAAACTTGAGAGCAAATATGATGTTAATGATGCCCTGATAAGCATTGATAAATTGAAATCAAGGGCAAGGGAGCTCAAAAAAATCAAATAATCTGGTTTTGAGGGTACATCCACCTTTTACAGCAAACGCAGAATTGAATGATTTTGATTCCATCAACAAGCAATGAACACAGAAATTGTATTCAATAATAAAACTGGAGCCTTGGCTCGTCTTTTTCCTCTTTTTTTGGAGTATCAAAAATATTGAAACTTGCTGGTTCTATGTCCTGCTCTTTTTTTTCAGGAACATGCATCATTTTCTCATCATGCATATCCAGAAATTTTTTTATTGTATCCACAACTGCCCTTGCTTCGTCAGCACTCAACTTAAAAGCTGCCCTCACCCCCTCTTCATCACCAATCCGTATGTTAATACTTCCCTCTTCCAAATAGCCCCTTTCATTCGGCTTTGGCAGTTCGCCTGTTATTTCAAAAAAGGTCCTTTTGTCCTGCCAGAAATGGCTTTTTCTGAGAATCCTCATTTTTTACTATAAAAATGCATATTTTATGAATTTTGTGATTGGCATCTGGCATATCACCTGACCCTTACAAAGTTCTTCCACCATATTTCCAAATCTTCCATGACCTCGCTGAATTTTGTGCTCAACCTCAATGGCTCTGCCTTTGTTTTCCTCTGTATTATGCCCGCCCTTTTCAGCATTATGTAAACCTGCCATGCAGTTGATTTTGGAACATCCAATTCCTCCATCATTTTCTTGAAAAAAACAGGTTCCTCTGATTTTTTTATATATTTTATGATTTTTAAGGCAATTGCTGATTTCTTGCTTTTTGGAAAGAGAAATTCGCAGAAATCTTCTAATGAAAACTGACCAGAAGACAACAATTGCCTCATTCTCTCATAATTTATCTGCAAATTGCACCATAACTTTTCCTCCTTCCTCTTTTTCCAGTATTCCTTATAATTTATTTCCACTCCAAGCGGTGTTATTGCCATAATTCCATGAATCAATACTCTATTAAATATATTTTCAACGTTGTAAAAATACATAGTTTTATAAAATAGGAAAAAGGAGGACAGAACACAGTCGGCTTCTGACTGTAACATTAAGGAGGTCATGTAATGGAAAGAAGGTTTTATAAGCCCGTTCAGGAGGGCAAAGAATATGAAGTCACCATCGAAGCAGTTGGTGAAAAAGGCGATGGCATTGCCAAAATTGAAGGTTTTGTTGTTTTTGTTCCAGGAGCAAAAGCAGGCGAAAAAGTAAAAATAAAAGTGGACAAAGTTCTGAGAAAATTTGCAATTGGTTCAATCATAGGCGAAGCAGAGAAGGTAGAGGTTGCAGAAGCACCAGAAAATCCTGTTGAAGAGGATACAGAAACACAGGAGAATGTAGAGGAAACAACAGAACAGGAATAAAAATTAAAGGATTTTGAATCCTTTTTCTACAAAACCATTATGTTTTTTTATTTCAAATTTTGTAACTTTTGCAGATGGCGGGCCCCTTTTCAGGAATTCTGTAAATTTTTTGATTTTATCATCACTTCCCTCTGCCACCACTTCCACTCTTCCATCTTCAAGATTCCTTACCCAGCCGTTTATCCCAAGTTCTTCTGCTTTTCTCAGGGTATTGGCTCTGAAAAAAACACCCTGAACCCTGCCCCCAATGAAAACATGGATTTTCATGATAAAGATAAATAGTTTAAATTTAAATATATGGCAGAAATTAAATTACATGGTGGTTTCATGAAAAATCTTGTAAATCTCATAAAAAGCATAAACAGCATTCTCAATACAATGGACCTTATGTCAAACTCATCTATTTTTTTGACAAACAAAAACATGGCAAAAATGGTTCTTGAGTTGAATGAAGAATTCAAAAAAAGAAGGGATGATACATATAAATTGATTTTTGGGCTCAAAGGAGTAAAAAAAGAGCATCTCATAACAATAACAGACATCATTGAAACAGCCAGTGACCTGGCAGATTCCTACGTGGACAGGGCAAACATTGTATTAAAAAAGGAAATACACCCCGTGCTGAGGGACATATTCGGGGGGGAGGACAAAAGGGTTTTTATTGTTTTTATAAAAGAAAACTCCTCTTTGTGCAACAGAAGCCTTCTTGAATTGAAAATGAGGGAAAGGACAGGAACAAAAGTGCTTGCAATAAAAAGGGGGAACAAATGGGTATACTCTCCCGGCCCAAAAGAGAGGATAAGGGGAAACGATGTATTGGTTTGTCTGGGGGACAAAAAATCAGAGGAATTAACAAAAAAAATAGCAATTGGTTCTGTGGACATATGAAAGACATCTCACAGATGAGTGTGGCAGAAATAATCTCCATAACCGGAGGCATAGGATCTGGTATTGTGCTTGCAGCAATAACAGGCGTGCTTGAAAGGATACCAGCAATATTAATCCTTATTCCCGGATTTTTTGAGCTCAGCGGGAATGTTGGGGGTTCCCTTGCAGCACGCCTCGGGACAGCCCTGCACCTTGGGATGGTCAGGGGAAAAAGGGGCAAAAAGATTATAAGGAACAATGTGGTTTCATCTTTCCTTATTTATATGGCAGCCTCCCTGTTCCTTGGCGTGCTTGCTTTTGTTGTTTCATCAATCATTGGAATAAATGAAAGGGGCTTTGACATAATCCTTGTTTCCCTAATTGGGGGGCTGATTTCAAGCGCAATAAACATAATATTCACCTTATTCACAACAATTTTCCTTTTCAAACATAATTATGACCCGGATGACATAATGGGTCCTGTTGTAACAACACTTGGCGATATTTTCAGCACACTTGCCCTTGTTATTGGCGCAATGGTGGTATTGAATGTATGAAATAAAAAGGATTTTGAGGGAGAATCTTCCAATAATCCTGCTCACAGCAACAATAAGTTCCCTTGCAGGAATAGGTCTGACATCAATAAAAGAAAACCTTTTCACAATACCCTTCCTGCTCATAGTTGTGCCTGCGCTGAATGATATGGTTGGGGATTTCAGCTGCATTCTGACTTCCCGCATGTCAACTTCGTTCAAAATGGGATACAAGAAAATGGTGGGAAAAATTGTAAAAGAAGTTTTTTTTGTTTCAATAATCTCCTCGATTTATCTGAGCATTCTTGGATGGGCAATGGATACAAATATAGATTTTATGCACGCCATAATGATTGTTTTTTTCTCTGCATTGAGCCTGATAATGATTTTGATAGTGGTAACATACATGCTCACAGTATTCCTTCTTGAAAACAGCAAAGACCCCGACAATTTCATTATACCCATTGGCACAGCAATTGGAGACGCGCTTTCTGTTTTTGTTTTTGCGTTCATAGTGCAAATTTTGTTGTAATACTCGCCTGCCAGATGTTTTTTCCCTAAAAAAACCACCATATTCCCCGCCCTTAGGAAAGCACCCCGAGTTTTTTAAACCAGTATTTCCATACAGGCTCCAGTTCCATTTTGCTTATTTCCTCCCTTCCATACCACCCAATGCTTTTTGTTTCTCTCATGTTCCTGACAATATGCCCCCTGACTTCACATTTGTAAACATACCAAAAATGGGTTTCAATCCCATGGCTGCACCTATTATTTTCAACAAGCTCTTCAAAAACAAGTTCACAAGAAACCACATCCAAGCCTGTTTCTTCCTTCACCTCCCTTATCAGGGCTTCCAGAGGTTCTTCTCCCTCATCAACATGCCCAGCAGGGCAGGCAAAGCCATATGGCGGATTTTTCCTGTCAATGAGGAGATATTTTTCATCCTTTTCAATAACAGCACCAACAGAATAATGGATTGTTTTTCTTTTCATAATCCCGACTTTTGGCTGAGCCATAAGTATTTTTTAAAAAACATATTGAAATATTTTGTGCAATTTATCCAAAAAATTCTGCTGTAAATACTATTTTATCGCCAAACCATGCACAACCTTTTTCTATAAAATTGTCCGGGTCATTTCCTGTAACTTTTTTTCTTCCAGTTCCATCTGCATTCATAACATTATGAAAAGCAAGAAAAAAAGGCGTGCTAAAAAAATAAAAATATTATCAAAAGTTTTTTAAAATGCTTTCTAACTCATA
>CAZTVD010000007.1:0-11329 GCA_964616955.1 Candidatus Woesearchaeota archaeon | reverse complement strand
GATTATCAGGTCTTTGGAGTGTTTTCTGACTGTCTGAAGTGCAGAAAAACCACTGACAACAACATCCACCATGACATACTTTCCTCCCTGCTCCCTTACAAAATCCATCCTTTCAAGCATGTCTTCTGTTTCTGCTGTTATGTTTGGCATATACGCCTTCCTTTCCCCTGTCTCAGAAATCGCCTTGTCCCTCATTCCCAAAGTTTCAACAACCCTATCTTTAAACCTGTTAAACCTCTGGTCTGAAAGGTTTTCATCATCTTTTATAATGTCGCATCCGCCCACCCATGTCTGATATGCTACTTTGGCATGTTGCATGGTTTTTAATCCGATTTTTGGCTTTATTATTGAGCCAACAAGAGGCCTTTTTTTTATCCCAAGTATTTTCCTTACTCCCTTTATCCCATGCCTTGGTCCATCATACTCCTTTAAAAAATGCGGTGGGAAATCTATGTCCTCCAATCTCAATTCTTTTAAAATTTTCATGCCAAAAATATTCCCTGCAATTGATGCCATTATCTGAGGCATATTCTTTGTTTCAAAAAGAATCTCAGGATAGGCAATCTTTACATATTTCCCCTTTATCTCAAATACCCTTGCCCTCATTTCCATTATTCTCTCATTTTCATGAACAACTTTTGTCCATGTTCCCACAGAAGATTCAGCAGCAACATGCGCAGCAGCTTTTTTTACAGAAACATTATTAGAATTTATTCTGAAAAGGCAAATTAAATCTGTTTTTTTTGGCTTATAGGAAAGGTCAATATACCTGTCAATCATGTGCTTTTCACACACCAATGTTTTATTAATTTTTTCAGGCACTTATTTTATAGAAAAATCTCAAAATATTTATTTGAACTATTATATAAATGTTGGATAAAGTTTTCAAACTATTTCGACATTACTTGGGTAAGCATCGGAGTTTTAGTAAAGAAGTTAAGAGTTTGTTGTATGATTTTGAATGGCAACTTATGATGAACTGTTTTAATGCGAACAATACTTTTGATAGTGGAACCAAAGAAATTTACAGGTCTTTGCTTGAAAAAGGATTGTCACGAGAACAAATTTTTAGTATGGAAGATGTTTATTTTAGGCATGGACAGGAAAAAGCCAGAGACCTACTGAGATAATTAATATACTTATAACATATGGCCCTATTGGGTCTTTGCTGTTAGAACAAGCGAAATCAAAAGTGGATAAAATGCTATGACCCCATTCATTGCCGAAGGAGATTGATGAGAAGATAGGGGAAGCAATAAAGTTTCTTTCAAGAGAAATAGCTGTTGCCAAATTGGACGAGCTTTTGAGAGCTTAAAATTTTTATTTTTTATAACTCTTTGACTTTTTCAACAATTTTTTTGAAAATGCCTTTTTTTGGAAGGTAATCTTGTAATTTGTAATATGCCCACCCGGCAACTTCTTTCATTCCAACAATTATTTCCCTTTTCCATCCGTGGTTTAAACATCCATGGAATTCTATTTTTGTTTGTAATTTCTTTTCCAATTCGCTGAAAACCATTTTTGCTCTTGGGATATGTGTTGCCTGGGTTATAACATGAATCCTTTCTAATCCATCAAAGGTTGTTTTTAGACCAGCATATACATTCTGCGCATTTTCTTTTGTTGTTTTTGAACATGTTTCATAAATGGGTGTTATATCATGTTTTTTGCAAAATCTTTCTATTTTGTCAGTAAGTTCAGAATATGCAAAATATCCGGGTTCTACGCCGGAAAAAACCACATATTTTATCCCTTTTTCCTCTGCTATACTGAGGCCCAATCTTGCCCTGTTGTTTGTTTCCCTTCCCGACAGAACAACAACAATTTCCATGGTTTATTATTTTGGAGTGGTGTTTTAAATTTTTTTATTCTGATTTATATATTAAAATTTCATAAAACATTTAAAAAACAAATTAACCCAGACTTTATGGAAGTTTACAAATTATTGAAAAAGATGGAGAATGAGGGAACATATGAGCTTATTTTGCAAAAAATTGATGATAATCACCAGAATCTTCTTATAGCAAGACAAAAATTGTATGAGCTCACAAAAGAAGTTGAGCAGGATGTGGGAAAAAGACCATATGGCGGCGGATGTGGCTCTATTTTTGGCGGTAAAAGCAGGGAAGAAATAGAATGGGAGAATAAATGGAGAAAAGAGATAAATGAACGTTCCCCTGGTTTGCTTGATAAAATTAATTCTTTGGAAAAAAAGTTGGACTTGGTGGTTTTTGTTGGGGAACATGAAAGCGGGCTTAGCAGGGATGAAGTGGTTTTTCGAAGAACGCTTGAAGAACTTGGATATGCCCCCAGGGAGTAATTGGTTTTTGATTAACTTTCTGTCCTTCATTTATTTTTTAGCAGGTAGTGTGCAATAAAAGTGAAACCTTTTCCCCCCTCAATAATGATTCATTGAACATTATCACTGCTTCAGCAGTGTTTTTTACTATAATTTCCCCAAATCCCTCAAAATCAAACTCTGGATTCAATTTATCCATCCATCCTTTTGCAATTATCAGGATTTCTGGTTTTTTTCTTTTTATTTCATTTATCTCTTCTGGATAAATCCTGTGCCATGTGTCCTTGATTTTTCTTTCAATCACACTTCCATCCCAGAAAATTATCCTGTCTCCCACGTATGTTTTCCCATTGAATTTGAACATCATCCAGCTTGCCCATTCAATCATCAATTTCCACCTTTATCCTGACATCTTTTCCTTTTTCAAAACCCTCGGGAATTTTTTCAAAGAATATGCTGAAATATCCGTTTGTTGTTTTGAAATCATGTTCCCCCATATCAAGATTAATTATTGCCATCTCATTTTTTTCAGTAATAAGCTTTTCCGGCGTTTTTGAGCATATTTCAATAACAACCCAACCCCCGTCCATTCTTCTATTCCCTTTTACATAAAAAGGAAAAATTTTCTTTATTTTCCCCTTTATTTGCATGTTTTTTATTGAAATTTTGTGTTGAAATTTTTTTTGAAAAAAACTCAATTTGAGAATTAACTCTTCATTTTTTCTTATTATTTTTCTCTTTTTTTCTTGATTTATTAATAATATATTGCATTAGGTTTATATCCTCAAAAATTGACCTTTTTTTCTCTTCCCCCCTCATATTTTCCAATTTTTTTAGCCATATATCTATTACCCCGAAAGCAACAGAATATTGCAAAAATTCATCATAAAGTCTGCCCTCTTTCAATGGGTAATTTTTTAGCCAAACATAAAGCTCTTTATACCTATTTTCCTGGGCAATTCCCAATGGCGTTTTTCTTTTTAATAATCTGAAAAAGCAATAGCCAAGCATTATTATGAACGCAACAACCAAAAAAGAAAGGGGTATAAAAAATATCTTGATTGGGGGGTCTATTTTTGAAAAAAATGTGGCTGACAGTAAAAGCAAAAATTCGATAATTGAAATGGGGATTGTTATTTTAATAAAATATTTATATGCCATCTTGTGGGCCTCTTGGTCATAGAGCCCTCTTCTTATTGCCTCTTTTTCAACGAGATGTTTTATTGCAGGCAGATAATAATTAAATGCACTCAGCCTCGAAACTTTCACTTTTTCCCCTTTTCTGAATAAAATCTCCATTATTTTTGCCTCAAATTCTGCCAGACCTTTCTCATCCTTCATTTTTATGAATTCAACTTCCTTCCCTTCCTCGTTTATTTTTATATATCCTCTTATTGCTAAATCAAGTATTGTTGCTTGTATCTCGCGAATGTCCACATATCCGCTAACAAGGTATCCCGCTATTGCGGGAGGAAGATTTTCAAGAATTTCTTTTTCTATTGGCTTTTCTTTTTTTCCATACTTTTTTTTCAGTTTTATTGAAATGCTTACAAAAAGGATTGGCACTAAAAAAGAGAGAACCAGAGAGACTTCCCCTATCATAAAGCCCCGAGAGGGGTTCGAACCCTCGACCTTCTGCTCTCCCAACTTTTCTTTTGATTAAACTTTTCTTTTTAAGAAAAGTTTACAAGGCAGACGCTCTACCATTCCCCTGCCCTTTTCTTTTGGTTGAGCTTTTCTTTCCAAAAGAAAAGGTCATCTGAGCTATCGGGGCACACATGATAAAAAATGGATCTCTTTTTTAAGCTTAGCGATATTTTTAAGAGTAATGTATGGCACTATCAAATTTAACATAGGCAGAATCACAACATTATTTATTGCATTATGTATCCTATTATATATATTTCCGTTAATAGATTTAAAAGATGGTGCTTTTAATTTTTCCCTTGTTTTCAAAGAGCCATGGAGGATTTTGACTTCAATGTTCCTCCATTCAACACTCCCCCACCTTTTTTACAATATGCTGAGTTTGTTCATTTTTGGGAATTTGATTGAAATCCATTGCGGCTCAAAAAATTTCTTATTGGTTTCTTTTGTATCTGGCATTTTTGGCTCTTTTGCTTTTGGTATTATGAATCCTGCCACTTATTCTGTTGGCATATCTGGCGTAATTTTTGGGCTTATTGGTTCTGCAGTTGTTCTTTTTCCTGATACAAAAGCGCTTATGCCTGTTGGAATAATTTCTATCCCGGCAAAAGTAAAATTTGCAGGACCTATGATTGCATTTGGGGAACTGGTCATGGGCTTTTTTCCTTCCCATATAGGCCATCATGCGCACTTTGGGGGATTTTTTGTGGGCGTGCTTTTGGGCTTTTATTTGAGGAAAAACATATATCCAAAAGAAGAATTCCATTTGGGGGAGGTTGAATTGTAAATCCGATATATTTTTAAAATAACCTTAATTCTCCTCTCCCATGAAGGTTATGTTCCTTGATTTGGAGGGAAGCCTCATGCTTCATAAGTCTGTGTGGAGAGAATTGAATAGGATTTTTGGGTTTACAAAAGAAGAGGACTATATGTATTACAGGCAGATGATAGCAGAGGGAGAGGGAAAATATCCTGAATGGATTGAAATTGTATCAAAAAAATGGTCTGAAAAATCTCCGAGAAAATCATTTTTTGACAAGTTTTTTAATTATAAAATGAAATTCAAGCCAGAGGCAAGGGATTTCATAAAAAAATTGAAAGAAAAAGGGATAAAAACTGTGCTGGTTTCTTATGCCCCTTCCCCGCTTGTAAAAAAAGCAGCAGAATATCTGGGAGTTGATGATTTAATAGTTTTTCATGATCTTGAATTTGATGAAAAGGATTTTTTCAAAAGAATTGTTTTAAAAAATTATGCTGATAAGTTGTCCGCTGTTGTTGATTATTTAAAAAAGAATAAAATACATAGAAAAGACACGCTTGGTCTTGGTGACAGTGTTACTGATTTAAAAATGCTCAAATATGTCAATAAGGGATTCTGGGTGGGGGACTTTCCTGTCAAGGACATAATATCTGTTTCAGCCCTTAATGAAATACTGAATTACATTTGAAAATTTGATTTATTTTTTGCAGCAATAATGTGGGAACAATGCTTTTTTGTGCTGTCGTATTTTGTGGAATACCATTTGCAGTCACAGAACCATTCTTTTTTTTCTTTGGAATAAAAAACAGAATGTGATGTCCCTTTTTCTTTGTCAATCACAGTAAAAGCAATTCTTTTTGCAGTTTCATAATCTTTTCTTACTTCTAACTTTTTTGCTCTTTCCTCTTTTTTCATTTAATCACTTATTATGGAGCATAATTGCCCATGTAACTATTGAAAAAACAGTGATATATATTGGAATCACAACAAACAAACCAAGTATGATTGTTGCATCACTCCATAAGACCTGTATAAAAGAATTGGTGATGCTCATTATTGTTATGAACAGGGATGTTCCTATTGCTGTTGAGATCACAAGATTTGTAAGAATTTTTGTTGTTAATGGATATTTTTTTTTCATATATCCCTCTATTCCCCTGTTTTATATAAATTTTTCATAGCCAGCTTGTAACAATAGTCCATAATCCTTTTAGAATAATTAACAAAAGCAGGAATATTGCTATTGGCTGTGTTGCTGTTATTTTCATGGATACTATTGCAAGCAAAGAACCAAGCACATCAAGAATCCCTAAAGAAAGCATGAATATTGAAACCATGTTTTTTATATATCAGCTGATTTTTTATTCTTTGTCATTAAGCTTTTCAATCTTTTTAACAATTATTTTTTTAGTAATCCCCCTGCCAAGAGCGAGCCGCGTCCCTTTTACTTCTACAAGCATTGGACCCCTGTAAACATTATAGCAAACTTTTAATTCCGAATTTGGTAGTATGCCTAAATCATATAATCTTCTTGTAAAACCGCCGCCCCCCCTTATCTGGTATACATAGCAATAAGCACCCTTTTCCATGTTTGAAAGGGGCATGTACTCCCTTAATTTGTCCTCTAACTTTTTCATAAAATGTCGGGGGCGGGATTTGAACCCGCGATTACTGGATTTCTTCATCCTTGAGTCAGCACTCATACGAATGTATGAGTCCAGCGTTCTAACCAGACTAAACTACCCCGACTCAAGAAAAGCAAAACAAATCCCATTAAAAAGATTTTCCACTCTTTTTAGATTGTTATTCGCCAGAGAATATTATAAATCCAAAACAAATTTTTTGGGAACATGGAAAATAAAGCTTTTTTTGTTTTGCCGATTTTATTTGCTTTTTTGGTTTCAGGTTGTGTGCAGAATACGCTTCAAGCAGCACAATGCCATTGGTTACACCATGGGGAGTGCTTTCGAATACAGATGTGCCGGGAGAAGATTTGCCCTGTATAGGGAGGCCAAATGGAGCAGTGAGGGGCATTTATTCCAACACAACTTACGAAGACGGAAGCTATGATATTGAAGTGGCTTATTACTTTCTTGACTCAAACTTTGATGAGATGAGGGATTATTTTGTTTCAAAATTGGTTGAATGCAATTTTAACAAGGACCAGGAAACCACATCAGGTTTTGTATTTCCGGGCATGGATTTTGCGCAAATATATTCAGCAGAGTATTCCAAAGGGGATGATAGCCTCTCTTTGATTGTTGGTTCTGTGCAGGGAGACATGGTTTTTACAGTAGCCCATCTTTCTTATTCTCATTATGAGTATAATGACTCAATGAGCGAGGAGGAGCAAATGCCTGAGGAACAGCGGGAGCCACAGGAAGTTACACCAGTGGGAGTTGCAGCAGTTCAAAATGAGAACATCAAGCCGGTCCTCTCCGAAGTTTTTGGTAAGGTTTATCTTGTCAGTTATGCATCAAGCCCATTTGTTTACTTAAAATATGATTTGAAGGAATTGGCTACAGCAAATGATGTTAGTGCCTTGGCATCTGCTTTTGAAAGCAGGGGATATACTCTGTTGTCAGCAACAACAGAAACAGAGAATTCAGTGGTTGTTGTAAAAAACAACAATATGATAACAGTGACTTTCTATAATAAGGGAGATTATGTTGAGGTTTCAATAGTGCCTTTGTCTTAAACTATTTTTTTCTTTTTTATGGACCGGGTGGGAATCGAACCCACGGTCTCGTCCTAGCCAGGGACGCGTCCTACCATTGTCCAGTTTCTTTGAAACTCTCCTTTCAAGAAAGTTTCTAGACCACCGGCCCATCAAATATTTTGTTGAACTAATTATTTTAATTTGTTTTGATAAAATTTAAATTAGTGGGTTTTCTGCCAAATATCATGCTTGATGCTTTTTTTGAATTTCTTGTATATCTCGCTACAAATTATGGTTATATTGGTGCTTTTTTGACAGCATTCATAACCAGTGCAACCATTTTTATTCCCATTCCCGGTCATGTTTTTGCATTTCTTTTGTCAGGGTATAACCATCCCCTCCTGATTGGTCTTGTTTCAGCACTTGGTTCCACTTTTGGAGAGTTCGTTGGCTATGGTGTTGGTAAGGGAATTTCTGAGGCATCGGACCAGTTTGATGAATGGGTAGAAAAATTGGAGAAAAAACTTGAAAATTATGGTGTTTTTTTTGCAATACTTGTTTTTGCTGCAACGCCATTGCCTGATGATTTGACAGGAATACTTGCTGGTGGGATGGACTATGACCCAAAAAAATTCTTTTTAGCAGTTTTTATAGGGAAGGCGATTATTTATCTTTTTGTTGCTTATTTTGGCGCGCGTGTGTTCGGCTGGCTCTTTTGAATAAGTTTTTATAATCCCTTTTTTGACTATTTTTTATGAAAAAAATAGAGCAAATGAACATAAGAAAAATGACATGCAAAGAACTAATGGAAGAATTCAAAAAAGCCGGTTTGCAGGCAGGAAATCTTGGGAGGGCCGAGGAATTAATTGCAAAAATGTGGGAAAATGATTATTTTGTTATTCTTGCATTTTCAGGTCCTCTTGTCCCAAGCGGCATGAAAAACATTTTTTCAGACCTTTTGAAAAACAAAAAAATTGATATGGTTGTTACAAACGGAGCCAACATAACCCACGATATTATAGAGGCAATAGGCGGAAAGCACTATGCTGGCAGTTTTGGGGAAGATGATGTTGAACTGCATAAAAAAGGTCTTGGCAGGGCAGGGAATGTGCTTGTTCCAGTTGAGAATTTTGAAATGTTTGAGGATTGGTGCCAGGGCACATTTAAAAAAATAAGCGAGAAAAATTCAAAATTGTCCATAAGGGAATTTGTCCGTTATCTTGGTGAATTTCTTGATGATAACAATTCTTTTGTCAGGCAGGCATATTTGAATAATATCCCCATATTTTCGCCTGGATTTCAGGATTCCATGCTTGGTCTGCAACTTGCTTTTTTCAATCAGGAGAACGAATTAGTGGTGGATTCCACTTCTGACTTTTTGACAATACCCCCGATGCTTGACAAAAAACAAAGAGTTGGAGCAATTATACTTGGTGGCGGGATTCCCAAGCATTTTTCGCTTGCATGCAATATCCTGAGGGGCGGTCTGGATGCTGCTGTTAATTTTACTGCTGCTCCTTTCTGGGACGGAAGCCTTTCTGGGGCAAACCTTGAGGAGGGGAAGTCATGGGGAAAAGCAAGGGAGGAATCTGAAACAGTCATGGTTTATGGAGATTCGAGCATTTTATTCCCAATTATAATTGCATCTTTGAAGGAGAGGGGGTTATGTTAGATTATTTCCTGTTTTTCTTTGCAGGTCTTTTTGTTAAAATAGTTGATGATGCAGTTGACGAAAAAAAGAAAAAAGGACTTTTTGTTTATGTTCTTCCTGTTTTTTGAGCATTCATATTCATTTACTTGTCCCGTATCCCGTCCTTTTTTACTTTGATTATTGGTGTATTGGCATCATTGCTTTTTTCAGGCAAAATGGATGCTTACCCCCATCAGATATTATTTGGAACTTTTCTGCTTGGAATATTCCTTTTTGGGTTTGGAACGCCAAATATCCCTTTTATGCTTCTTATCTTTTTTGCTTCTTTTTTAGATGAATACCTGAATGATAATTTCAACAATTTTTTTGCAAAACATAGAATGGCTCTTGACATGACCTGTCTGGCTATTTCCTTGTTTTCAATGGACCCCTCCTATTTTGTAGGCATATTTGCTTTTGATGCAGGATATTTCCTTTCATCTTTGTAGTTATTTTATCCTTATTCTTTTGAATTTCCTGTCTTTCTCATCAAAAATAATCATTGCAACAGATTCTGGGTCTGATTTTTCCCCTTCTATTCTCTCATAAATTTCCCTTACAGCATCCCTTACTCCCATGTAAGCCCCTTTTTTTAATTCTGTGTCTGGCGCAAACCTTTCGTCATTGCTTCCATCAATTGTTCCTTCACTCAAATCTATAAGAATTTCACGCAAACCGCTTTTTTCTGTCCTCCTTTTCATGACTGCTGGCACTCTTACGAATTCTTTTAATTCCTTTACAAGTGAAGCATCCATCTTTTCCCCTTCTATTATCACTTTCTCAAGCCTTGATTTTAATTTTTCAAGTTTATTCCTTCTCAATCTATCCTTTTCTTCTTCTATTAGTTTTCCAGACAATAGCTGGTCAAAAAAAGCCACTGTATCCCTGAGGTATGCTTCATTGATTTCAGCATCTTTTTCACCAATATAAACCACAGAAACTTTTCCGCCAACATAAGTCATAATTTCCCTCCCACCTTTTCCAAGCACATCAAATCCCATAATCCTGACTTTGCCTATGCACCCCTCCATAAGGGGAACAGCAGCTTTCATAATGGAAGACACAATCAAGCCATATGTGTCCTTCACTTCCTGTTTTGGGCTGTCTATATAAATTGGAACACCGCTTTCCTTATCAAAATAAATTATTGTTGACATGCTTGTATTAAATATGCCAATGTTTTTAAAACATGCCCAACCTCTTATGCTATGGGTTTTGAAGGATTAAGTTTGAGCATGGAAGCAATAGGACTTCTGGAAAAGCATGGTATAACCTCTCCAACTCCTGTGCAGGAAAAGAGCATACCTGTGGTTTTGTCTGGCAGGGATGTTATGGTGCAGTCAGAAACAGGAAGCGGAAAAACACTTTGCTTTGCCCTGCCAACAATTGAGAAAATAAGAAAAGGGGAGGGTGTGCAGGTTCTGGTAATAACACCAACAAGGGAACTTGCCAAACAGGTTTCCAGGGAGTATTCAAAGTTTTCCAGAAAGCTTGGTGTTGTTGTTGTTTATGGCGGGGTGTCAATAGAGCCGCAAATAAAA
This sequence comes from Candidatus Woesearchaeota archaeon, assembly GCA_964616955.1. Lineage (GTDB taxonomy): Archaea > Nanobdellota > Nanobdellia > B33-G15 > B33-G15 > CAZTVD01. The sequence continues at coordinate 733 of CAZTVD010000007.1, read as the reverse complement.
AAAATAAAAAGTTCTGAAATAGTTGTGGGGACTCCGGGAAGGTTGTTGGACCTTTTGTCAAGGAATGCACTTTCCCTCAAAAAATGCAGCTTTCTTGTTATTGATGAGGCAGATAGGCTGATGGACATGGGTTTTATTGATGATATTGAGAGAATAATAAAATATCTCCCTGAAAAAAGGCAGACGCTTTTATTCAGTGCTACTATCAATAGGAGGGTCCAGAATTTATCAAAAAAATACCTTAAAAACCCTGAGAAAATAATACTTGAGAATATTATAAAAAAGGGCATCCTTGACCAGTATTATGTCAATATCAAAGAAAATGAAAAAATTTCCTTTCTTGTCCATTTTTTAAAAAATGAAAAAAGGGGGCTTACCCTTATATTTTGCAACACTAAAAGAAAAACCAGGTTTGTTTCAGGCATTCTCAGGAAAAATGGCATAAATGCAGAGTGCATTAATGGCGATATGAGCCAGTATTCAAGGGAAAAGACGCTTGAAAAATTTTCAAAAGCCCATATAGATACACTTGTTGCAACAGATGTTGCTGCAAGGGGCATACATGTGGAGGGCATTACGCATGTAATTAATTATGATTTGCATGATGATTTGGAAACATATACCCACCGCATAGGTCGGACTGCAAGGCAGGGAAAAAAGGGAGTTGCAATAATCCTTTTGTCAGATAGGGATTACAGGAAAATGGATAAAATAATGGATAAATTCAGGGGAA
>CAZTVD010000006.1:0-11510 GCA_964616955.1 Candidatus Woesearchaeota archaeon | reverse complement strand
GAACAGGGTGGGTTTTTTTAGAATTAAAAAAAGATGGTATTTTTTTCTCCTCCCCAAGTTCCCTCACCATTTTGAAGACTATTGAGGTGGAAGTGTTTGCAGAGGACAATACAATCAACGAAATGGGGAAAATTACAAAATATCTCAGTTTTTCTGGAAAAAAATCAAGAACAAAATCTGTTGATAAATTAGGGGAAGGGAAAATGAAAAAGAAAAACACATACAGCAAAAGAGCCAGGGAAGAGGAGAGGAAGGTGGCTTTTATATTGTCTTTCTTCCCAGCAGAATCAGTGAGGACTATTCTTTCAAAACCAACAAATAACAGAAAAACAAGGGGGAATGCATAAAAGAAATTGAAATCAAAAGAAGGGAGATAAAATGAGAAAGTGGGCGGGCTATAAACAAAAATCATTGAAAAGGTTATTAAAAAAAGGGAAATCACAAATCTTTCCATATTGACATCTTCTTTTAATAAATTTATAATGAGAAGGAATATTAAAACAATAAATGAGATATTGGTTCCAATCAGATGCCTCAAAAAAAGCACACATAAACACAACCAGCTGAGCTCCGCAAAGAGGAAAAGCGATTGAACGGGAAATTTTGTTTTTTCATAAAATTTTTTTGTTAAATCCCTGCCCTCCTCAAAATAAATCAACAAAAAAGACAGGGCAGAGAGGATAAAAACAAAAAAACCGAAGACAAATGTATAAAAAACTGCCTCACCCGCAATGGAATAAATGAACCCATAAAGTATGAAAAAACCTGCACCTATTGTTGCTCCAAAAAAAGACATGATTGTATTAAAGTCCATTTTTTAAACAAAATATCATACATTTATTAAGAATTCTAAAAAGATGTAAAAGAAATATGCTGTTAAGAATGAAAGACCATCCACCCACCTCATTTCCCTATCCATTTTTGCAGCAATAGCGATTATAATCTCAAATATAAAAAGAAGCACAACAGCAGGAAAAAGCCCTTTTATAAAAACGTGCTTTTCAATGAACAAACACGTAACCCCCAGAACAAGCGTGGAATTTGTAACAAGGGAGCCCATAATATTTCCCCATGCAAGATAATTATGCCCTTTTTTCATTGCCATCAATATTGTGGACAATTCAGGAAGGGAAGTGCCAAAAGCAATTATTGTTGTTCCAACCAAAAAGCTTGGAATGGAAAACTTTACAGCAAGACCTTCCCCAAAAAAAGTTATTAAATACGATGAAAGAAGGACAAGCACAAGGGAAGGGATGATTAATATGCCTGCAAAAACTGCCTCTTTTGGCTTGACCTCTATCTCCCTTTTCAACTGCTTTTCTTTCAAAACTTCTCTTAAGTAATAAATAAACAAAATTATGAAAAAGAAACCTAAAAGGGGGTGTGGGGTGGAGAGGGAAATGAGAAAAAGCGGACCTATGGAAAGAAGCATGCTTGCAAAAATATCCCTCAAAAGCGTTTCTGACTCTATTTTCAATTTTTTGTAAACAAGCAGGGAAATGCCAAGAACAAAGGACAAATCAACTATATTGGAGCCAACAATATTCCCAATGGATATGTTCGGGTCCCCAACAATTGAGGAAATTGTTGATACAGACAATTCAGGAAGGGATGTTCCAATAGCAATCACAAGAAAGCCAATTATAAACTCAGGAAAACCGAGATAGGCAGATAATTTTACAGAGGAATCTACGAGGTAATTGCTTGCCTTGAACAGAACTACAAAAGAGGAAAGTATGAAGATTATTTCCAAAAGCATAATTAGTGAGGTAGTAGGAGGGATAAAAAACTTTTGTTAGGAAATTTTTTATTTGGGCAGTGATGTGTTTAATTGTGAAAATTGAAAAAATTCTTGAGAAATCCCTTTATGAATGGAAAAAGAACATATACATAAGTGTTCCATTCATTATTGAGTCCATAGCAATCTTTGGGTTTATGAACATGCTCGGGTTTATAGGCATGACATACAACATTGACCAGCAGACACTTAATGCTGTTATTTCCCTCTCGCCTTTCCTTGTATCAGCATTCATGTTGTTGATTATTCTTTCATCATATCTTGAGGCAGTAGGGCTTGGTGCAATACATGCATCTATGAAGAAAAGAAAGGGTTTGTGGGTATATGGAAAAGAGCATGGTCTGCATATGTTCCAAATAACAACAATCTGCCTGTTGCTTTATTTTATCCTGTCCTTGCCTTCAATGTTTTTCCTGAACTCTTTTTTTCTCATGTATTTTGGAGTAATCTATCTGATGGGTGTCATATTTTTTTTGAGTTTGGCACTATTTTTCTCAAAATATGCTATGATTGCAAGCAGAAGAAAACCATGGAAAGCAATTGAGAGAAGTGCAAGGATATTCTTCAAAAAACCTTTTTTTGTAATGAAAATGGCGCTCATAATATTTGTTATAAACTTTCCTGTTTTTGTCATATCACTGTTCCTCCCCATCCTCGGCGCTTTTTTAATAGGTTTTTTCACACAGCCATGGACAGCATATTTTATATTCAGAGTTTATGAGGTAATTTAATGATAGAGATATTTTCAACAAGCCCAATAAGGAAGGACCAGAAAAAACTTTTAGAAAACATAACCAATGCTTTCCTGGACAACAACATAATAATGGAAAGGGCAATTATATCTGGAAAAAAAATAAGTATTATATGTGAAAACAAAAATGCAATAAAAATTCTGAAAAAAATGTATGGTATTGAAAGGATAAAACATAATGACAAGGAGTATAAAGGCGGGGGGGGATTGCCCTCTGGGTCAAGGGGAAGGGCTTTTGTTGAGAAAAAAAAATATATAAAACTTGCAAAAAAAGCAGGATTTGAAATTGTGGAAAATGAATTTGATGTTGTTATCAGCAAAAATTTAAAAAAATGGAAAGAAAAAGGTGTTCTAGCCCTTGATTTCTCCTATTACACTTTATAATGTTCCCTTGCCTTTCCAGGGTCAATTATGCCAAGATTTGCAAGGGCATCAAGTATGCCAAAAACATAAACATATAATTCAAATGCTTCAAGCCATTTTTCCTTTGAAAAGAAATAATCTGCATCCTGCTTGTACGCCCTTGCCATTTCAAGTATATCTCCCCCCTCCTCTTTCAAAAGCCTCAGCTCTTTAAAAGCAAAATCCGTCCTTTTTTTCTCCTTTTCAGCAAGTTCCCTCATACAAACTCTCCTTGATTATGCACGCCCTGCATATTTTTGAAGATGACGGCTCCCCGCATTTTTCACAAAAAACAATATTTGAAACTTGTTTGGATTTTGATACAAATGAATCATATGCCCTTACAATATTGCTCTTTGTTCCCGGATGCTCTTTTTCATATTCATTGAGCATCTTTCTCACAACATGCCTGAATGCTGATTCCATGTAGGGGCATTCGTATATGTCATGCGGGAATCCCTTTAAAAAGAAATATGCCCTTGTTTCCTTTTCACTAACAACCCTGAGAGGCTTTATTCTCTGCACAAATTTTTTATTTCTCAAAACACCCGGCACAGAGCCCATCCTGAAAAACCTCTGGATATCATGCTGAAACAGATTCATGAGGATTGATTGGGCTTCATCATCAAGATTATGGCCTATTGCTATTTTTGTAGCTCCAAATTCCCTTGCCTTTTTGTTCAGAAGATACCTCCTGAAAACACCACAATACGAGCATGCAATGCCCCCAAGTTTTTTCACCATTTCATCAAGAGAGAATCCTATTTCTTCCTTAAAGGACACCTTTTTGTAATCCACTCCCCATTCCTTCACATAATGTTCAACAATTTTTATGGTATGTTCCCTATATCCCTTTATCCCTTCATCAATGGTAAGGGCAAAAACCCTCCTGCCATACCATCTGCTCAAAAGATAGAGAAGCGTTAAAGAATCCTTCCCCCCAGAAACACCAACAGCCACCCTATCCTCTTTGTTTATCATCCTGTGCTTTTTCAGATTATGCCTGACTTTTTTTTCAAAATATTCTATAAAATGCTCCTTGCAGAATGCCCTTTTTTCAACCTCAATAACCGCCCTTTTTCCACAATAGCACTTCATTCAACCACCTGAAACAATGGGCAGCAACTTCAATTTGTCCCCTTCCCTTATCCTTCTGTCCCCTGTGAGCAGCTCGCCATTTCTCACAACAAGATATTCCTCTGGGTTTATGCCCAGTTCATCCATTATTTTTCTCAAAACCCTGCGAGAAACCTTTTTTCTCCTATTATCCACATAAATTATCATAAGTTTGGACATATTGCCATATTTAAAAATATTAGTTAAAAAAAGAATCAAGATTGGATTGGGGCGGTTTTCTGATTTTTGACAAACCATTTCTCAACCTGTCTATTGAAAAATCATGCTCTCCCGCAAGAAAATCAATTATTTTATCTTCATCTGGCTTTTTTCTTTTTACAGCATATCCCTCAACAATTTCAGGATTTTTGAACCATTCCACAATTTTCTCAACAGGAACATCGAAATTCCATTCAATTTTATCAAATATCTCTAAACCCTTTGAATTTCTCACCAATTCAAGACCTTTTTTTGGACCTATTCCCTTAACCCCGCCGGGGTTATAATCAGTCCCAATAAGTATGCCAAGGAAAATTAACTGCTCTTGGTTCAACCCCAACCTCCCCAATTCCTTTTCCAAAACAATTAATTCAGGGCTGATGTAAGAATATGCCTCCTTGCCCTGCACTTTTCTCCTCCCAGTTATGTTCAGGTTTCTTATAACCCTTGGCGCCCCGAAAAGCAGGGAATCATAATCCTGGCTTGCAACAGCCCATACATCCCCCTTTTTGCACATATATGCTGCCTGTGCCTCCCCCTCACTCGGCGCCTGCACAACAGGGATTCCCATGTACTCAAGCAATTTTTTTGACTGGGATATCATCTCCTCTGTCAGCCTGCTTGTTTGCTGGGCATATTTCCTTGCTGACACCATATCCCCCTCCCTGAGTGCCTGCTCATATTTTTTTGTGGCTTCTTCCTTCCTTTCTTCCCTCTGCTCAAGCACCTTTTTGAATTCTGGCGGCTTTCCATCAAAAACATATATGGGAGTTATGTTGTTTTCAAGCAGCCTTATGTTCCTATAAAAAAGACCTGAAAGGTGGGAAGTTATCCTGCCTTTTGAATCCATCAACGGAGTCCCATCCCTCTGCCTGATTATAGAGAGAAACTGGTAAATTGTGTTAAAAGCATCAACAGCAATTTTTTTGCCAGAAAGGGAATATAACTCTATTTTTTCTGGCTCAAAAATATTTTTTAAGTCAACTCCCATGTTCTTAGTTCTATGTCTGTTTTAAAAAAAATATCGGATATTCTGAAAAAATGGCTTTTGCAGGAGCAATCACTGCTTCCAAAATCTTTTATTGGCTCTCCCACAACATTCCTTGCAATAAAGCACTCTTCTTTTTTTTCAGATTCCTTAAAAAGCACTTTGACTATTCTCACATTTGGGGAAGAAAGAACATAATCAATGTGCCAGAATATCTTCTTATTCTTTCTCAAATGTCTATTTATCCTCTTTTCAAGAGAGTTCATTGCTGAACCAACATATATATACCTTCCTTTTTTAAATTGGACAATGCCCAACGCGCCCACGCGAATATCCATACTTTTTCCTATCTCCAAAACCAGCAGGTATGAACCTTTCATAATATCAAATAGCGGAAAATCTTTTAATAATCTCTGCCAATAATTCTTTGTGATAAAAAGAGAGGAAATTCTTGACCCGGAGTATTTGCCCTCAGAGATATTCCACAGAGAAAAGGAAATAGAAAGAATAAAAGGGGCAATAGGACCAATTTTTAAGGGAAAAAAAGGTGAGAACCTTTTTATTTATGGAGAGCCTGGTGTGGGAAAAACAACAACAATAAAATTTGTGCTCTCAAAATTAGGGGATGTTAAAGGAATTTATATAAACTGCTGGAATTACAGGACCCCCCATTCCTTCCTTGGTGAAATTGCACGGCAGTTCGGCATTCCAATCCCAAAAAAGGGAAGGGGGCTTGATGAGATAACTGATTTGATAAAAAAAAGAAAAACTGGTGTGATAGTTTTTGATGAAGCAGACAAAGCAGAGAGGATTGATGACATATACCCCCTCCTATCTGAAAATTTTGTTTTTATATTCATAACAAACAACAGGGAATGGATAATGAAACTTGAGCCAAGGGTGAGTTCAAGATTATTCTTGGGCTATGTTGAATTCAAGCCATACAATTTTGAACAAATGCTTTCAATAATAAAAAAAAGGATTAAACTTGCTTTTTCCCCTGGCTCAATAAGTGAGGATGTGGCAACAGAAGTTGCAAGGAGAGCTTTTCTCAAAAGGGATGTAAGAGTGGGGCTGTTTTTATTGAGAAAAATAGGAAAAATCTGTGAGGAAAATGGATTGAAAAGGGCAGAAATGGATATTTTTGAGAGAATTGGTGAAGAATTCAAATTAAAACCTGTGCTGAACAAAAATGAAAAGGAAATAATTGAGATTTTGAAAAATATGGAGGGAAAAACAACAGGGGAAATATATGGAAAATATACGGAAAAAGGCGGGAAATTGACGCAGAGGGCTTTCAGGATGTACCTTGCTAAAATGGCTGAAAAGGGCATTTTAATAATAAAAGATACGGGAAAGGGGTTCAGGGGAAGGTCAAGAAGAATTTTTTTAAGCGGGAAGTATGGTGTATAAAGATGGTGCTTGAATCATTATTAAACCTGAAAATTGTAAGAAAAGAGCCATGGAACGCCTTTCTTCTCTCAATTTTTTATGCTTCTGTGGGCACATTTCTTGCCTACCTCATTTTTCCAACAGAGGTTTCGCTTGTAATGGTGCTTTTTACAACAATGGCTTCAATTCCAATGCTTGTGAATCTTTTAAAAATAGAGGAAAGAGAGCAAATTGTTTTTGGAAGACCATTCATTAAAACACATATGGACATTCTATCCATATTTTTCTTCATGTTCATGGGTATGTTGACATTTTTTATTGCTCTTTCCACAATACTTCCAGAAGACATGTTCACCTTATTTTTTGATAAACAAATTGACACAATAAGAACAATATCTGGCATGACTGCTTCTGCTGTTTCTGCAGGCATATTGGAGATGATTTTGATAAACAACTTCAAAGTATTGTTTTTTGTAATTGTATTTTCCTTTCTTTATGGTGCCGGGGCTATTTTCATATTGACATGGAATGCAAGTGTTCTCGGTACAGCAATAGGAAACACAATAAGACAACAAATAGCAAATTTGGGAGGGGGATTGTCTTCTTATTTTCATGCAGTGCCCCTTGCGCTTGGTGCATACATGGTTCATGGAACACTTGAAGTAATAGCATATTTTTTAGGAGCAATTGCTGGAGGCATAATATCTGCTGCAGTGGTGAGGCATGATTATAAATCCCCAAAATTTATGGAAGTTCTTCTGGACTCAGTGGATATGATAATTCTTGCAAGCATAATCTTAATAATTGCAGGCATAGTTGAGGTAGTGATATGAAAGAAGAGATAGATTTGGATGAGATAATTAGGTGGGTTAAGAAAAACCCAGACAAATCAGTTTATCTTGGCTTGGCTCTTGTCATAGGAATTGCTTTTTTTATAAGAATCAGCAATCTTCCCCATTTATTTGACCAATTAATGGGATTGGACCCTTATGTCTTTTATAGGTACAGCCAGAACATAATTGACGGCACATTTTCATTAAACGACACTTTAAGGTACTGGCCAAATGGCTTTGATGTTCTTCATGAGGGGATATTGCACTCTTTTGTTAATGTTGGTATGTATTATATAGCAAACGCCCTTTTTGGTGCAACACTCATGCAAGTATTTCAGTTATATCCAGCAATATTTGGTGTTCTTGCACTGATAATGTTTTTTTTCCTAGTCAATGAAATATTCAATAATAAAAAAGTGGCGCTCCTATCCACTGCCTTTTTGTCCTATGTGCCCGCTTTTCTTTTCAGAACAAGTGCAGGGTTTGCTGACAAAGAGCCTATAGCTGTTTTCCTCATATTCACCACTCTCCTGTTTTTTTTGAAATCCCTTAAGGAAGAACAAACAAAAAAAAGCATTGTTTATGCCATGGTCTCTGGAATCTCAATGGGTCTTGGTGGATTAAGCTGGGGAGGGGTAATATTCGCTTTTGAAACAATCGCAGTCGTAACAATCCTGGAAGTATTCTTCAACAGAATGAACAAAAGAAAATTTTTAGCATATTTTGCATGGATTTTGGCATTCACCCCTTTTTTTGCATTGATAAGTCACAGATACGGCGGGATTTATTTTTTCAAAAACACAATGATTCTGCCTTCCTTCCTTGCTTTATTCTTTTCATTCTTCCAAGCGTTTTTTTATGAAAAAATCAAAAAATACAAGCCAAAAAAAATACCTTCTGGCATTTTTTCTACAACCATATGGATTGTCATAGGTGCTCTTTTAGTCTCTTTAATATTTGGTGTGGGTTTTGTTTTTGAATTCATAACCTCTGCGCAAGAAATGCTGTTAAAACCAATGGGTTTGAGTGGTGCAAGGGTTGCAGAATCTGTTGCAGAAAACCAACCCCCCTTTTTTTATGGAGGAACAGTAAACTGGTGGGGGAGCTTGGGGTTCATCATATTCCTATTTTTTGGCGGAGTTTTCCTTCTTGCACTAAGAATGTTTGAAAAAGACAACAAGGTTGTTTTTATCTCTCTTGGCACAATGGTGCTTTTTATTTTCATTATTTTCAGCAGATTCAGCCCAGACCCAGCATTCAGTATGTGGAACAGCTTTTTTGGCTCCATGTATATCTATGTTTTTTATGGCTTCTGGGTATTCATAGTTATTTATTATTTTTTAAACCCAAAAACATTTGAAAAAATAGAATCATCCCTTCTTTTGATTTTAATTTATGCTTTATTTACTGTGATGGCGGGGAGGGGGGCTATAAGAAACCTTTTTTCTGCAGCACCACCAATATGCGCTCTTGCTGGCTTTTTTATTGTAAAAGGGTATGATGAAATAAAAAAAGCAACAAAAGACAGATTTTATGGGATTCCACTCTACGTTGTTGCCCTGTTAATTATAGGTTCAAACATGAATACTGCCTACGCCACAGTTTCCCAGAGTTTCTGGACAAGCATTGTGGATGGCTGGGTCCCTGCAATGCAGTGGATAAGGACGCAAACAGAACAAGATGCTGTTTTCCTTCATTGGTGGGATTATGGCTACTGGGTGCAGACACTTGGAAACAGAACAACTGTTTTAGACGGCGGCAATTACGAAAACCCATACAAAATTGCCCGCCATTTTTTCACATCAAATAATATGAGTGAAATAAGGGAAATTCTCGAACATTATGGAAAACCAAATTATTTGCTTATAGTGGATGACGACATACCCAAATTTTACCAGATTCAGAGGATTGCCGGGAGGGATGTGTGGTTTACTCCATTCTATTTTACCCAAAAAATAAAAAATCCATTTGACAACAAATATGAATTTGCATATGCTCTAACAGCAACAACAGGAAGCGCACCAAGTTTTGTTAACTTGACAATTAACAGGAGGTTATGGTCCTCCAAGGAAACATATATTATGAATCTTGTGGTGCCTACTGAAAACAATACCTTATTTTTTAACGAGACATATGTTTATCTTATAAACCCACGGTTCGGGAATTTCGACTTAAAGATAAATTGTTTATGCTGGAGGGGAAAAGGGTGTACGGAAATAAGGAATGATGGCTTTCCCTCTTGCATTGTCCCAATTGAACAGGGTGCAATATTGGTGCCATACCAAACAAGGGACATGTTATTCACAAGATTGTATGTTTTAAATGAAACCATCCCCGGCTTTGACATTGCTTATGATAATGGATTGCCTTTCAATATCCAAGGAATAGTCAGCCAGGGTCAGACACATATCCAGATATGGAGAATAAACTATACGGAGATGGGGGGATGATAGCTACAATAATTTCATCCATAATTTCTCTTTCAATAGTTATGCTCATCACCCCGTATTTTATAAAATTCCTGAAATCAATAGGCATGAGCAACTATGATATGCATAAAAAAGAAAAAAAGAAAATCCCGGAAATGGGGGGTCCGGTGGTTCTTTTTGGATTCTTGGGCGGTTCGTTTCTTTTTTTGTGGATCAATGTTTTTCTGTTTTCAAATCATAATGAAACAACAACAATACTTGGGGTAATAATAACTGCTCTTTTAGCTACATTCATAGGAATGATTGATGATTTAACCCTGTTATCAAAAAAAAGAAAGAATGGAAAAAGAATTGGATTGAAGCAATGGCAAAAACCCCTATTAACCCTTCCAATAGCAATCCCCCTTATGGCTATAATGGCTGGAACTCCAACAATAAATATTCCTTTTTTTGGAAGTTTTGATATTGGCATATTGTATCCCCTCATAATTATTCCAATAGGAATTGTTGCTACTACCAATGCATATAATATGCTTGCTGGGTTGAATGGCTTGGAAGCAGGCATGGGGATTATCCTTTTATTTTCACTTGGTATATTTGCATTCATAATTGGAAACAACACGATTGGAAGCATATGTTTTATTTTTTCTTTTGCCCTGATTGGATTTTTAATTTATAACTGGTATCCTGCAAAAATATTCCCGGGAGATAGCCTAACATATTTGATTGGTTCAATGATTGGTGCAGTAACAATTTTGGGAAACTTTGAAAGATTTGCAATATTATGTTTTCTTCCCTGGATAATTGAATTTTTCATAAAAGCAAAAAGCAGGTTCAAAGAGGAGAGCTATGGGGTACTGTTGAAAAACGGCACACTAAAAGCAAAAAATGGAATAAAATCCCTGACCCACATTTTTATGAGGAATAAAAAAGAGTGGCAAGTTGTTTTATCATTGATTTTTATGGAGATATTTGTGTGTTGTTTTGCTTTTTATGTTTATTTTATGGGATGGTTATGATATCAATTGTAATTCCTTGTTATAATGAAGAGAAGTATATTGAAAAAACGTATAAAAGAACAAAAAAAGTTCTTGAAAGCATTGAGAAAAAATATGAGATAATCATAGAACAGGATGGGAGCACAGACAGAACAGAAAAAATAATGAAAAAATTGGCAAAAAAGGACAATAAAGTCCGAATCTACAGCTTCAAAAAAAGGAAAGGCAAGGGGTTTGGATTAAATTTTTGTTTTCAGAAGGCAAAGGGGGATATTTTGATGCTTGATGCAGACCTTGCCATAGGGGAAAAAGCATTAAGGAAATTGGTTGAAACGCGCGGAGATATTGTTATTGCTGCTGGATATGAAAGGGGCTTTAACAAAAGGGGTTTTTTGAGCTTTTTTTACAGGGCTTTAGTTTTCTTTTTTTTTGGATTAAATTTGGATTATGTTCAAAGCGGGTTCAAAAAAATAAAGAAGAAAGTCATAAAGAACATTAAATTAAAATGTACGAGCATGGCTATGGACACTGAACTTATCATAAAAGCAAAAAAGCTCGGCTGTGATATTGTTGAAATAAACACT
>CAZTVD010000005.1:0-11638 GCA_964616955.1 Candidatus Woesearchaeota archaeon | reverse complement strand
TTTTTTGAATTTTTTCTCAAGCTTTTTTGCCTGAAACCTGTTCTTCACCTTACCGCTCGGAGATAAAGGGAAATCAAGAACAAGATGGGTGGCTCCTGCTGATATTTTTTTTGCCATAATGCTTGCAATCATCTGGGATTCGGGGTCAATCCCTAATATCTTTTCAATTTTTATTAATTTATCATCTACAGGAGCAAGATTTAATGTTCCACCCCACACAAGACATCCTCCTGTCTTTGATATGATATGTTTTAACTCATCAATATCAAAAGAAACTCTTGCAAGAACCTCCATTGCATCAGCCGTGCCTGCTGCGGATGTTATTGCTCTGCTCGATGTTTTTGGGATTATAAAACCAAGAGAAGCAATGACAGGAACAATAATCATGCTAACTTTGTTTCCGGGCACACCCCCCAGACTATGTTTATCAAGGAGCATTTTAGCCCCAAGATTTAATTTAGAACCCTCCTCCACCATTGCCTCAACAAGATAGGAAAGCTCCCTGTTGTTCATTCCTTTCATATATTGGGATAATAGAAAACTTGAAATTTCTAGGTCAGTAAGCCTGTCTTCAGCAACAGCATGCACAATTGCTTTTATTTCCTGTTTATTCAGTCTTTTTCCTCTCAACTTTTTTCTCAAAAAATCTGCTGCAGGCGGTGTTTCCATGACCTCCATATCTATTTTGTCCCCATCCTTCCACCCCGTCAATTCCCATATATCCCTGAACACACCTACTTCATCTTCCCCAATATACTCTTTCGAAATATCCACTGTGGCAACAATCTCCTCCTCACCAAATATCAATTTGACCCTTTCTTTTGCACTTAAACCAAATCTCTGGGCAAGAGCATCATCAATAACAACTATTTTTGGTCCTCCTGTTTTAAAATCAAGTCTTTTTATTTTAAAAGCCATAAAAAACAAAAAGCACACATATGCTTTTAATATTTTCTTAAAAAATCCAAGAGTACTTCTCCTTTATTGTTTGAAATATATTTTCAGGTGGCATAAGGCCAAATTCTGTTATAAAACCAGTAATCAGTTCCCTTGGGGTTATATCAAACGCGGGGTTATACACTTTCACATTTTTTGGAGGTTTGTCCCACACTTCCTGCCCCTTTCTTTCCTCTATTGATGTTATGTTATAAATTGTTCTTGGGTCAAATTTTAATAATTCTGCAACAACATATAAAGGGACATTTTCCCTCTTAGCCACAACAGCAAGGGGGTAGGTTCCTATCTTATTCACAATTGACAGGTCAGAGGTTATAACGTCACAGCCCACAAGAACCATATCTGCTTTTTTTATCATAAGACCCACTGCAGAATCAACAAAATGTGTTACTTTTATTCCCTGCCTTGAAAGTTCCTTGGCAGTTTTTCTCCCTTGATAGAGTGGTCTTGTTTCTGTATTGAAAATCTCAAAATTTATGTTCCTCTGTTTTGCAAGTTTAAGAAGCTCAACAACAGAGGAGGAATGGCAATGTGTCAAAATTTTTGAATTGTTTTTTATTCTATTGGCTCCTGTTGAGGTTATATTCTGTCTCATCTCCTCAACAATAATTTTTATTGAACGGGCATTATCAATGATTATTTTTTTCAATCCATTAACATCTTTTGAAAGAGCAATGTCCTTTTTTACATAATTCAAAGAATTATATAGGAGGGGTTCATTTGGTCTTGCTGAGAGGAGAATTTTAATTCTTTTATCAAGCTCATAAACAAGCGCTTTTTTTGTTTTAAAACTCTTTTTAGAAAAAAAATCTGTCAATGCATCAATCCCAGCAAGAGCAATATTAGCAGCCCCTTGGATTTTGATAGATTTTATATCCCTCACAACATCATAAAACATGATTGAATAAGGATGGCTTTGTTTATATTTATAATGCCCTTGTCATATCTATTATTTCAAAACTCCCAACACCTTCAAGTTCCTTTATGCTGTCCTCCACCTCTGTCATAACCCCGCCTTTATCCTCAAGAACAAAAGATATTTCTATTGCTCTCAAACCAAAAGCAATAGGCACATCCACTGCCCTGCCAAATTCCCCATGTTTCGAAATTGCTTGCTTTATTTTTTCCTTTAAAGAATCAACATTCACTTCCAGATTTTCTGGCATTACTCTGGCCTTAATAATTACTTTTCCCATTTAAGGTCCCTCAAATCCGCATTCAGGACATTTGTATTGAGATCCCAATTTCCTGCATCTACCGCACCTGACTATTTCTGCCTTTCCGCAATTCGGACACTCAAAAATAACTGAAAATTCTATTGTTGATATGTCTCTGCCACACGAAATGCACTCCTTTTTCATGCATTCAGAAATTTATCTATGTTTTTAAAATGTTTTCATTTTTGATTTTTTTCACACATATCTGCGTATTCGCAATATTTGCACATCCAATTCCATTCCTGAATCTGCTTTGCTTCAGGTTCAGGAAGTTCGTTCTGTTTGAGCGTTCTGTGGATTTTTCTGAATCTTTCTATTATTTTTTTAGCTTCCTCTTCAGAATAATTTATTTCAAAGGCCTTTGTCCTCAAATCTCTTTTATCTACATAAAGGATTATTCCATTCTTCACTCCAGTTGAATGCATATAAAATTGCAGTTGTGTTTCATGTGTCTTTTGCGGTGATTTCACATAATCAATATTTCTCGAACTTTTGACCTCTATGAGATATTTTTTCCCGCTGGCTATGACGAGCATTAAATCATCAACTCTGCCAGAAATAACAAAATCATCAACAGCCATTACAACAGGATATTCCTCCTCCAGAAGCTTCACTTCCGGTGTTTTCTCACTTTTTATAACCCTTGCTATAAAATCATGTATAATGTTCCCAAGCTCAAAAACTTTCAAAAGGTCTGGCTCAACCTTTTTTGGATATTTATAGGAATACCACAACTTTCTCATACATTTCCCAATTTCACTTGGATAATATCTTCCAATCCCTTTCGGTTTGTGTTCTCTTTCAAGATGCTGGTCTATGAGTTTATCAAAATCAATCATATTTTTTATTTTTGGTTAAAGCATATAAAAGTATGCATCGCATAACATATTTATTAATGCCATTTTATATAGGATAGTCATGTTCAAGCAAGCAATAATAGTGAGAAAGGACCTGAAAATGAGTAAAGGAAAAATTGCAGCACAGGTAGCACATGCTTCTTTGAGCTGTTCCATAAAAGTAATGAATTCAAAAAAAAAATGGTTTGAGATATGGAACATGGAAGGGCAAAAAAAGGTTATTCTCAAAGTAAAGAATCTCGAAGAATTGAAAAAATTGAAGAAAAAAGCGGTTTCAATGAAACTTCCCCATGAAATAATAAAAGACAGGGGTCTGACAGAAGTCAAACCCGGAACAATAACATGCATGGCAATTGGTCCTGCTCCTGAAGAAATTTTGAATAAAATAACAGGAGAGCTCAAGTTGTTATGAATCTCAAAATAGATAATATCAGGGCAAAAAAAGGGGAAAAGGTAAGGGGTGCCCTCAGAGTTGGTGAACTTCCAGACACTTCAGAGATAAGAATCCCCTTAACAATAATAAATGGTGCAGCAGACGGTCCAACCTTGTCAATAATCTCAACAATACATGGAAATGAGGTTAATGGTGCTGAAATAGCTTATAGGATAGCAAACAGTATAGAAGCAGATGAACTGAATGGAAAATTAATAATAGTGCCTATTGCCAATCCCCTTGCATATAATTCGAGGGTCAGAAAAACTCCCCAAGACGAAAGGGATATGAACAGATGTTTTCCAGGAAACAAAAATGGCTCAATAACCTACAAAATGGCATATGCTCTCTACAACAGCGTGGTGAGTATATCGAATTTTTTAATAGACCTTCATTCAGGATCCAAATCATTCAGAATGGTGCCATTTCTCAAAATATATAATGATTCTGATTCCTTCTCAAAAAGCCACTTTTTTGGTTTCAGGTTTGTTAAATTGAGAAAAGAGGGCTTGGTTGGGTCCCTTACACATTCTGCACATAAAATTGGTGTAAAAAGTTTTTGTATAGAAATAGGGGAGGGTGGCAGGCTTGAAGAGGAATTTATATCAGAAGCAATAACAAACATAATTAATTTTATGAGACATATAAAAATGATAAATGGAAAAGCAAGAAGAACAAATCCCTTTTTTTTATATAACGAGGAGAGAATATTGTCCCCGCGGGGAGGGTTACTCATACCTAGTGTAGATGTTGGTCAGAAAGTCGGTAAAAATTTTGTGCTTGGAGAAATACACAATCCTTTTACTGGCGAAAGCGAGGAGGTAAAAACAAAAAAAGGAGGGTGGGTCATAGGAATAAAAAGGGAACCGCAAACATATACTGGCGAGAAAATATTTCTTTTGTATCATTGATATTTTTTGAAAAATCCAATGAACTTCGTTATGAAATCAATTAATGTGTTCTCCTCAACATAAAATTCCTTTGCCCTCCCATATACAAAATCAGTTATTCTCTTGAAAAGATTAATTCCAGTAATTTTGGTTATGTAAAAACCAGGATTCATATTGCATTCTATTACATAGGGCTTTCCATCACTTACGATAATATCAACACCACAGATGTCTGCACCTATTGCTTTTGCAGCATTAACAGCAATTTTCTTCATTTTTTCATCAGGCTCAAACTTCTCATATTTTCCTCCAGCATGGATATTACTCCTTATGTCATCCTTGCTTGCAACTCTTTTTGCTGCAGCATGCACCACATCCCCAATAACAAAAAGCCGTATATCTTCTCCGGGATTCGGAAGGAACTCCTCAACAAGCACTTTCTCCCCCTTCCTCGTGCCAAGAGCATCAAGCATAGTTTGTGCTGATTTCAAATCTTTTGCATAAACAACACCCTTTCCACCAGAACCACCATCTGTTTTCAGTATTATGGGCTCGCCTATTTTTTTGGAAGCCCTTTTTGCTATTTCTTTTGATATCGCGCCAATTGTTTTTGGCACAGGAATGCCTTTTTCAGAAAGTTTCATTAAAGTCCACAACTTATCGCTTGCAATCAAGTAGGATTCTGGCTTGTTTGGGAAATATGTATGCTCTTCCATTGTTTTCAGTATGAGATATGCATACTTAACATAACTTGGACCGATTCTGGGAAGAATAACATCAAAACTATCCATTTCTCTTTTCCTGTAAAGAATGGATACCCCTTTCCTATTCACATTTATTGAAAGTTTGTTTATTGGAATTACAAAAACAGAGCCGAATTTTTTTTTCATTTCAAAAGCAAGACTCTGATAAAACTCCTTGGATTGTTTTATTCCGGGGTAAGTGAGTATACATGCCTTCATTAAAAAAGAAAGTGGCAGGCAGAATTAAAAACTTATTTATTCACTTTTATCACAAAACCTTTCAAATCCCTTCTACCAATAATCATGGGATATTTAAGGCCTTTTCTGTTTGCAAGAAATGCCTTGGTTTTTATTTCCCTGCCTTTCAAAACAAACCTCAAAACAACTATTTGCCTGTGGCTCCTTCCAAGAGAGGATTTAACAACCTTTTTTTCCTGTGTTTTTTCAAGCCCCAACTCCTCTGCAATTTCCTCATCAATAGAGGTTCTCCATGCTCCTGTATCTACCTTAGCCATTATTTTTTTTCTTTTTTTTCCAATAATCTCAACTTCCTCAAATATTCCTATCATACCACCACTTGGACAATGAAAAAAGAGCACCTGGTCTTTTTTTTATTATTGGTTTCAAAAATCCCTCTTGCTTAAAATTGCTTTTAAAAACAATGCCCTTCATATTCAAAAAAGCGATAATCTCTTTATAAGGAAAATTATAAAGGGGATAAAGAGTCTCTCCATTTACTTTAAAATCAGGCCATGTTCCAGCAAATATTTTTTTCAAAAAATTTGAACTCAAAATTTCCAAAAAATCTGAACTAACCCTTTTTCCTCCTTTTTTTACTTCATAGGGCATTCCTCTAAACATAATTTCCAAAAAAATATCTTGTGGTTTGCTCGATTTTTTATAATATATGGCATCCCCTTTTTTGAGCATTTTCAGGTTTTTTATATTTCTTTTGAACCTCTTTGTCATGAGCCTTTCAAAATGTTTTTTGCAGAAATTCTTTTTCAAATACGGGAGGGTTATATATGATTTTGCAGAGCAAAAGGAGCATCTCATGTCAAATTATTAAAAGTGGTGTATTATCAATTTTTTTATGGAAAAAATTGAAAAATGGTTGAAAGAAGCAGAAAACATATGCTTAATAACACATACTGATACAGACGGCATATGTTCTGCTGCACTATTCCTTAAATACCTGAAAAAGCTGGGGAAAAAAGCAAAAGTGATTTTTGGATCAGCAAACACAATATCAAAAAGGGAATTCTACAAAAAAATACCCTCATGTGACCTCATTATTGTGACAGATATTCCCCTTGACCAATCATGGGACATTGCAAGCCAAGAAATTGGGAACAAAAGAATAATTATTATAGACCACCACATCCCCTTCAAAAATTTAAATAGCTCTCGCATTATTCATATAAACCCTATGTTTGAAAGGGAGGTTTACATACCTGCATCAAAGCTTGTTTATGATATTTTTGACATTAAAGAGTATGATTGGCTTGCACTTGTAGGGGTTCTTGGAGATTCTGGAGAAAGGGATTCAAAAGAATTTGTTAAAAGCGTTCTAAAAAAATATGGTGAAAAAAAACAAAGGGGAAAATTTGGTCTGCTGGATGAAATGATTGGCTCAGCAATGATTTGCAAAAACGAAAAAGGGGCTAGGGAATGTTTGAAAATAGTAGAAAATGCTGATAACTATACAGAACTCCTGAAAAACAGGAAATTGAAGGAATATAGGGAAAAAGTGAATAATTATCTAAAAGAAATGCAAAAAGAATTTGAAAAAAAAGCGGAAGTTTACAGGGAAATAAATACTATCTTTTTTGAAATAAAACCAAAATACAATATAGGGTCTGCCCTTTCCTCAATATTGAGCAAGAAAATAGAGCATAAAACAATAATAATTATAAACAGAAAAAATGGAGTGGCAAATTTGAATTTCAGGAGGCAGGATGGAAAAATAGACATGAAAGAACTTGCTGAATTTTCTACAAGAGGGATTGGAAAAGGAGGTGGGCATAAAAAAGCAGCGGGCGGGACAATTCCCTCTGAAAAAGTGGATGAATTCAAATTAAGAGCAATATCATGGCTAATGTTAAAAGAGAGGAGACTGTAGTATAAACAAATATTTTTTTTGAAAGTTTGGGATTATTTGCTGATTTAATCCATAGATTTTTGTTCACAATGGCTCCAATAACAGCAAAGCTTATTGCAATACTTCCCAATGCCATATCTATATTCCCAACTGAAATCAGAAGGGATATGGATGCAACAACAGGTGTTGCTGAGATTAAACCCATAAAAAAAGCTGCAGGAACAAGGAGATTGGAGGAATAAAAATTAATTATATCGCCTATAAGGGTAAGGACAAAGAACAATCCTGCAAATTTCAGCGCAGAAACAAGGGAATAGGGGGATTTTATCTTAGATTTTGAGGGGGAAAAATCCATTTTTAAAAAAGATACAACTGAAAGAAAAACAAGTGATGGAAAGAGATAAAAAAGGAGTTTTTGCAAAAAAACCAAGGAGGGATAAATGAAAAAGGAGATCACAACAGAACTGATTATCATTGAGATAATTGAGAGAAGTATGGGTGAAAGTATGCACTTTATTTTTTTTGGCATTTCCTCTGCAAGGGTATAAGTGGTGGCTTCAGAATTAACAAATCCCCCAAAAAACCCAACAAACACCCTTCCTTTTTCCTCAAAAAGTCTCATCATAACAAAAGAGAAAAACTGGATTATTGATATTATAACAACAATAGTCCAAAATTGATATGGATTAAACAGATTCATTGGGTCCACTGGGTAATTGGGAAGCAAAGGAAAAATAACAAAAGCAATAATTGAAAATTTTATTGCAGACAGCAGTTCCTCCCTTTCCAGACTTCTAACAAAAAGATGCATTTCCCTTCTCACAGCAAGAACAGTAGTTATAAGCACAGCCAGAACCAACCCAAGGAGATTCTCTCCAAATCCCACAAAAACGCCTGTTAAAAAAATCAAAATTCCTGCAACAAAAGTTGTTATGCCCGTTGCCTTATAAAGCTTCATTCTTGAAATGTATGATAGTGAAAGGGCAATAATTGTAAAGATAAAGCCCAAAGATAAGGAAAAATTTATGTCAATAAATTCTCTGAAAACAACAGACATATATCCTAGCAGGGAAATAAGTATGGAGGTTCTTATGCCAATAAGCAATTTCCTTCTCTCCACCTCCTTGCCAAATTCCCTCTCAAGGCCAACAAGACCGCCAAGAGCCATAGAAGTCAATGCTCCAATAACAACTGATAGAGGTTCCATAAGTCTTTTAAGACATCTGAGTTTTAAAACAATTATGAAAATGGCCCTTATAATGTTGCCTGATGGATTAAAACCAAAATTTAGGGAATTTATAAATATTTATGAAAAAAAAGGTTATGAAGTCGTAATCTGGGCTGGTTCTAATTTTGGAGCGTGCGACATACCCAACCTTCCATTGAAGAATATCTTAATAGTGAATGTGGGGCATAATAGCTTTCCACCAAAGGTGATAAAATGAAAATAATGGGTATGGATGAAGCAGGAAGGGGCTCAATTATTGGACCAATGGTAATATGTGGTTTAACAATAGACAAAAAGAACATACAAAAATTAAAAGCGCTCGGAGTAAAAGATTCAAAAATATTATCAAAAAAAACAAGGGAAACATTGTTTGAAAAAATAAAAAGACTTGCAAAACCAGAAATAGAGATAATCAGCTGCGAGGAGATTGACATGAATTCATCAGCAGGCATTAATTTAAATCAAACAGAGGCAATCCATATGGCAAGGATAATAAATAAGGAGAGACCCGATATGGTTTATATAGATGCTCTTAATGGCATAAAAAAATTTGTTTTTTTTATGGAAAAGTTTCTGGAACATAAACCAAAAATGATTCTTGAACATAATGCTGACAAAAAATATCCTGTTGTTTCTGGTGCAAGCATAATCGCAAAAGTCATAAGAGATAGGGAATTGGAAAAAATAAAGCAAAAAACCGGCCTTGATCTTGGTGTCGGATACCCCCATGATGAAAAAAGCATAAATGGACTAAAAGCCAACATAAAAAACAAAGATTTTATGAGATATGTGAGGAAAAGCTGGAGCACATATTCAAGAATCAAAGAAGAAATAGAGCAAAAAAGAATAAGTGATTGGTGAATAAAGGAAAGGAAAGAGCAATTATTAAATAAAGCACTTTATCATGAGAGTTTATGAGATTCGTCCATTTTTCAGACACACATCTTGGGAAAAAGAATTTTAAAATTGATGAAAGAGAAAGGGACTTTGAAAAAGCTTTTGAACAGGTCATAGATTTTGCCATTGAAAAAAAAGTTGATTTTATTATCCATTCCGGAGATATTGTTGATACAGGAAAGCCCAGCTGGGGAACTGTGAGATTTTTGGTGGGTCAATTAAAAAAATTGAAGAAGGAAAACATAATGTTTTTCACTGTTCCGGGTTCACATGATGTTGCTCCTGATGGCACTGTCATAGATGTGCTTGATAAAGCAGGATTGCTCATAAACCTTGGAAATAGAAGATATTGGGAAGAAAAAGATGACAAAATAATCCTCAGGGGAGAAAATTACAAAGGCGTTTTTATTGCGGGCATGATGGGAAAGAGGGGGAATATTGAGCAGGTATATAAAAAATTGGAAATAAATGAAAAAAAGGGAGATTACAGTATATTCATATTCCACCATATAATAAGAGACATATCTGAAAAATTTGGGGATATTGATAAAAATGTGCTCCCAAAGGGATTTGACTATTATGCTGGAGGCCATACACACACAAAATTCATAGGGAGATATGATAAAGGAATTGTTGTTTACCCTGGCTCAACAGAATTATGGGACATAAGAGAAAAGGGGGAAAAAGGATTTTTTTATTTTGATAAAGAACTGGAATGGATTCCACTGAAAACAAGGAAATTCGAAGAAATCGAAATAAATGTTGAGGGAAACGCACATGAAATAACCGAGAGGATTATTGAAAAAATAGGCAGGGGGGAGGATTCCATACTCATTATAAAGGTAAAAGGAAAAATAACCCGGGGGAGCAAATCAGAAATAAATCGTAAAAGAATAATAGAAACAGCAGAGGAAAGGGGATATTTATTTGCCAACGTGTATCTATCCGAATTGTCAAGCCCAGAAGAAAAGGTGATTGAGGAGGGGGACAAAAGCCTTGAAGAAATTGAATTGGATTATTTATCCAACAAAGGTTATGTTGGAAAAAAATTAAAACTTGCACAGAGAATGATTGAGCTTCTTGGCAAAAAAATGGGTGGTGCTGAGCTGGAAGGAGTTACAAAAGCCATGATTGAGGAGGGAAAACATGCGGCTAAAATCAATTGAGATGGAGAACATAAGGTCCCATTCCCACTCAAAAATTGATTTTGATAATGGCATCACTGTTATTTCAGGAAGAACAGGAAGCGGAAAATCCAGCATTTTAATGGCAATAGAATATTGCCTTTTTGGTTCTACGTCTGGCATAAACAAAAATGCACTTTTGAAAAGGGGAAAAGATAGAGGTTGGATAAAACTGGTATTTGAGCATAAAAATCATGAATTCAGTGTTAAGAGGGGGTTTGTAAGAAAAGGGAACAGCATTATTGCAGACCCGCATAGCACTTCATTAAAAAAAGATGGAGAGGAAATCCTTGAAATGAACAGGGAGTCAGACATAACAAAAAACATAACCCAAATACTTGGATATCCGGAAGAAGCAAAAGCAAAGAATTTGTTTGAAACAACAACATATACAAAGCAAGATGAAATCAGGAAACTCATAACCCTAAGCAAAACAGAAAGAAAGGAGTATATTGATAATATATTGAATCTTTCAAAATACAATTTTGTCTGGGAAAATTCAAAAGAAATAATAAGGGAATTGAAAAGAATCATCACTGGTTTGGAAGAAGGTGTAAAATCAAGAAGCATTATTGAGGAGGAACTAGAAAGAATAGAAAGGAGAATAGAAAAAGGGGAGAGGCAATATGGGGAAAATGCTACAAAATTGGAGCAAATCGAAAAAAAACTTGCTGAGATAAATAGATTGTTAAAAGAAAAAGAGGAGAAATTCACAAAACTTGAAAAGGAAATTATAGCCCAGGAATCTGCAGAAAGAATAGTAAGGATGAAGAAAAAAGAAAACGAGGACATTGAAAAGGAAATAGAAAACATTAAAGAAAAAATTTCCAGTTTCGGAAATGTGGAAGAACTTGATTATGAAAAATGTTTAAAAGAAACAGAGGAAGTCAGAGGAAAAATAATCTCAGAAAAAAGGAGGATTGAGGATATAGAAAAGGAATATGGCGATATTTTAAAAATAGAGGGGGGAAAGTGTCCTTTATGCAAACAGGAAATAAATGAGGAACACAAGAAAAGGATAAAAGACGAATATGAAAAAAAGAAGGAAATGATAGAGGGAGAAATCAGGGAACTGGAGGAGGTTCTGCATAAAAAGATGGAGGTTCTTGAAAAAGCAAAAAAAGCGAGGGA
>CAZTVD010000004.1:0-12827 GCA_964616955.1 Candidatus Woesearchaeota archaeon | reverse complement strand
TACATCCTCCTCAATTATCTGAAAGCTGTCCCTTGTTTTTTCCTGCACATCGCCCGCAATTATTATTTTCAAATCGCTCTTGTCTGATTCCACATCATAAATGCCAGATATTTTCAGCCATATCTCCATAATAAGTGTTCTTTTAATGAGATAAACAAGCAGGGAAAAAAACATGGTGACTATTGAAAAATAGAGCAACTGGGGGTTGGCTGTTCCCTCAGGGAGGAGATATAAGTAAAAAATAAGGGAAAAAATGCCTATGATTGAGAGCAATTTCCAGAAGAGCCCGTATTTTGGTCCTTTTTTCACTTTTTTGACACCTTTTATAACTGCTTTTATTGGCTTCAATCTCCCTGACCTGAATATGTCCTGCATTTCCAGGTCCTCAAATTTTGTGAATTTGTTTAGAATGGGGAAAAAGCCAAGCTCCTGCATGACTTCCGAGGAAAAAACCCTTGCTTCTTCAGGGTCTCCTGCCCTCAAACTTATGTCATGATATAAATACTTATTTTTCAGTTTTTTTGTTTCAAACTCTTCCTCAATTTTCTCCACTCTTGGCTTGAAAAACATGCTATTAATGATTGGTTTGATTCTTATAAAAGTTTTTACTTGGCATAAGGCAATATTAAAAAAAAGGCGAAACATATTATTTGCCATGAAAAAAGAATATGAAGATTTTATAAAACTCCTGAAAAAAAGAAATCTCCCAAAATACATCCTTCTTGTCCTCCTGTTCTCCATCATTGTGATATCCCTTTCAATGATACCTGTGCAATGCGATACAATAACAGGGGGTTATGTATCTTTTGGCGGAAAAAAGGTTTTTCTGAAGAAATGCTGGAACATATATGGTTTTGAGCTTGGGCTGGCTGATTTCCATGAATGAACTGAAAAAAGAGGACAGGAGAAAGTTATTTCACCTCTCAATAGGCCTGCTCATTGCACTTGTTCTGGGGATGAACAGAATCGTGGGCATGGTTTTCATACTTGTTTTAATTGTGTGGGGCCTGCCAAATTATATTTATGCGCGGAAAAGGGATATCCCAAAACCAATAAAAAAAGTTATGGGAATACTTGAAAGGAACGGAAAAAAGGGGGAAGGTTCCCTGGCATATGTGCTCGGATGTTTCATTGCATCCCTCTTCCCCCTCTCCTCTTCCATCCCTGCCATACTTGTGCTTGCGTTTTCAGATGCGCTTTCAACAATGGTGGGGAAAAGCAACAAGAATTCTGAAAAAAAGACGATTGAAGGGAGCATTGTTTTTTTTCTTTCAAGCATGGCAATATTGAATTTTTTTATGAGCCCGTTGAAATCATTATTAATCGCCCTCCTTTCCTCTTCTCTTGAATTCTTTTCAAAGGAAGATAACTTATTGATTCCTCCCTTTGTTGCATTTATGGTATATTTCATCCCAATTTAAAATTGGTCTGGAAAAACTTTCATAATCATCTGTTATTCTCGGGCATGCAAAATTTACCCAGAAATCAATTTCACTGAAATTAACCAAATCTTCCGGAATAAGGGTGTCAAACAGGAATATGATGGGGCTTTTTCCCATGTTTTTCAGCTTCTCTTTCAATTCAAGGGCCCTTTTCAGGTTAAACTGCCCCTTTTTTGTGGAAACAAGCAGACCTATGTTTTTTGACTCATCAAAATCAAGCAGGAATTTTGCTTTCCTTGACTCGTACCCTCTTTCCTCCACCTGTTCAAAAACAGGAGGATAGGCAACAAAAACAGGTTTTCCTGTTTTTCTTTTTATGCCAATTGGGTGGAACCTCCCTGTTCCAACAAAAACAAAGGCATCTGCCTCTGCTTTTTCCACATTATCATAATTGCACCCAAGCACCTGACCTGCCATAAAAACATTTTTTTTGTTTTTCAGATAATCATAAAGCTGTTCTGCCTGCTTTTTATTCTGGATAACATAGCATATACCTATTTTCCCAAATTTATCCAGACCTTTCAAAACCTTTTCCATAAAATCCTGTTTTAAATCAAATTCCTCAAAATATGGCAAAAATTCCACTCTCATAATTAATTTTTTAACTTATGCGCTTTAATTTGTTTTTATGTGGGTGATTGATGAAAGGGGAAAGATTTACAGGGGAAAGGAGACAATAGAAACAGACTTGGGAAAAGTGGAACTGAAAGGAGGAGTGGGGGATGTAATAAAGAGCCACAAAAACAGAAGATTTGTTGTAATTGGACCAGAAATACCTGATTTTTTAAAAAAAGCAAAAAGGGGACCTCAAACAATGGAAGCAAAAGACATAGGTTTCATAATAACAAAAACCGGTTTGAGGGAGGGCTACAGGGTTCTTGATGCTGGAGCAGGCTCGGGCTTTTTCACAATATATGCATCAAAGATTGTTGGAAAAAATGGAAAGGTTTATTCCTATGAAAGGGACAGCAGGTCATTAAAAATACTGAAAAACAATCTTGAAGAAATTGGTGCAAAGAACGTGGAAATAATTGAAAAAGATGTTTATAAAGGCATAAAACAAAAAGAACTGGATTTAATCAACCTTGACCTTGCTGAACCATGGAGGGTTTTGAGGCATGCCAAAAAATCCCTGAAAAAAGGCGGGTTTATGAGCGTATATCTCCCAAACATAACGCAGGTGCAGGAATTCATAAAAAAGAACAAATTTTTTGTGGATTCAATAAATGAGATATTGAAGAGGGAGTGGGTTGTGGATAAGAACATATGCAGACCCAAACACCACATGCTCGGGCACACTGCATTTATTATAATATTAAGGAATATCTAATTTGCCCTCATTAATCCTCTGTATCAATAAAGGCACCTGGCTGACGGACTTTACAGGCATTTTTTTTGATTTCAGGAGTTTTTTGCAGTCAAGCCTTTTGAAGCATCTCCTGCAGAGAACTGTTTTCTGGGACTCAAAAAAAGCCACTGGTTTTCCGCAATTATAACAAAAACCTATATACCACATAATAGTGGAATGGATATGCAAAAAAATAAAAGTATTGTTTTTTGAGTTCTGTTTATGGAAATAAAAAGCATAAGAGATATTCCGGGTGTTGGCGAGAAAATAGCAGAAAAACTTGAAGAAGCAGGATATACTGACTTGATGGCAATTGCTGTGAGCCCCTCCTCCCAATTGGCCGAGGATACGGGCATAGGTGATGCAACAGCAAAAAAAATAATTCAGGCAGCAAGGGCAAGCCTGAAAATGGGTTTTATGAGCGGTTCTGATGTTCTTGAAAGGAGAAAAGATGTGAGGTACATAACAACAGGGAGCCATGAAGTCGATATGCTTCTTGGGGGGAGAGGGGTGGAAAGCCAGTCAATTACAGAAGCATTCGGTGAATTTGGTTCGGGAAAAACACAATTGGGGCTCCAATTGGCAGTAAATGTGCAGCTCCCAAAGGACATGGGAGGGTGCGATGCATATGCTGTGTGGATTGATACTGAAAACACTTTCAGACCAGAGAGAATAATGAACCTCGCAAAAGCTGTTGGCCTTGACCCCATGAAAGCACTTGAAAGAATAAAGGTTGCGAGGGCATTTTCCAGCGACCACCAGATTCTTCTTGCTGAGAGGGTGGGTGACCTCATAGAAAAAGAGGGCATAGACATAGGTCTTGTTGTTGTTGATTCCCTCACAGGATTATTCAGGGCAGAATATGTTGGAAGGGGCACACTTGCAAACAGGCAACAGAAATTGAATTCCCACCTCCATATGCTCCAAAGGCTTGCTGACAGGTTCAATCTTGCAATTTATGTAACAAACCAGGTCATGTCAAGACCTGACATTTTCTTTGGCGACCCAACAAAAGCTGTTGGCGGGCATGTGCTCGGGCATGCAGCAACATACAGGCTCTATTTAAGAAAAAGTAAGGGGGACAAAAGGATAGCAAGATTGGTTGACTCGCCCTGCCTTCCGGATGGGGAGGCTGTTTTCAGAGTAACTGATGAGGGAATAAGAGATTGAGATTATCACTGCTGAAACACAAAAAAATGATTTCGCAAAACCGCAACTCACCCACCAAGAGCAATCTCGAACTTTTTGCATTAAAACATGTACCAAACCAAAATTTGAAAGCAGTAAATTTTTTATTTCATTTTGTTGCTGGATAATTGTGTATGTTGTTGGACCAATAGAGGAATTGAAACCAGTAGATTTGAGACCAAAAAGGAAATTATTGCCATGGGAAGAACCCCTAAAATTACCATGGGAGAAAATAGCACAAAAAAAGCCATTGATGGAAAAATTAGAGAATATGCTGAAAAATTTTCATAAATAAAAAATAAAGAAAAAATCAGTTTCTGACAATAATCTGGGCCTGTCCAACTGCAAGCCACGGGCTATTGCTCGGCATATTGTCATTTGTTGGGAGAATACCGACCATGTATACTCCATTATCCAGCTGTGTTGTGTCCACATATTTTACCCATGAGCCAGAGACATCGTCCGAGGAGAATATCTGATTCTCTTTCAGACCCTGATTCATGTCTATTGGCTGACCTTCGGGATAAAGCATGAAAACAATTGTCTGTGTGTTCTGGGGAAGGGAAGTTGCCTCAAACTTTATTGTTCCCTTCACAACATTATCAAGTGTGGGAGAAACCACCACAAGCAAATCACTATTGGAAATTTCCATGTATGTGCTGCACTCCTTTTGCTCTTCATACTCAACGCATGTATAATTTGTATCAGCAGAACATGTATATGCTGTCCTTGTTTTTATTGCCTGTTCATTGCACTCAGACCATGAACCCGGGGAGGGACAATCACAGCTCGGTTGTTGGGTGCACCCAGCAGTAAAAAAGCACAGAAACACTGCCATTACAAAAAGCCATTTGTTCATGATGTAAATAGGGAAAGAAATTATTTATTTATTTTGATATATCCTTTGAAATTCCTTCAATAAAAGCGTTCCAGCAAGATCTTCTTTTGAATGCTTTGCTCCTGTTTTTAACATTTTAATCTGTTCTTCTGAAAAAGAAAACTCCCCTTCCCATAAAGCATGTGGCAAACCAAAAGCAAGTGTGTGGATTATTTTTGATAGTTTTAAATATGTCCTGTTATCCCAGTCAGGCAAACTGTCCTTAAAAAGATTCCATAAATGCTTGCGGAATTCATGAATTTCATAGTCATAAAGAGCATTTTCCCTTATTGCTGTGCAATAACATTCAAAAAAACCATCTATCACTTGTTTGTATGGGACAACATACCTCTCATCCAACCCATCCACTAATGTGGAAAGGGGCTCAAACATCTCCTTTGCTGCTATTTCATAAATTTCTTTTTCTTCCATTATTATTTCCTTAACAAAGCCATATATAAATTTTATTATTTTTAAGTGATTAATGTTTTCTAAAAATCTTTTTCTTGAGGTAGAATGTGTATATGAAGTATATTGCGAAAACAATAAGTGCTGAAAGCATAATCCCCCTATATGTGGAATTATTCCATATTTTTGAAAAGGCATTTAATAGGGAAGGGGGGATGGCTATACCAAAAATTCCATAATTATATGTTATTGTCTCCTCCTCTCCTTTGCTGTTGAGATATGTTGCTGAAACAGAAAGAATCTTGGCTCCTTCAGGAATATCAATATCTTTTGAAAAACTCAGGTTTGTATATTCATTTATCTCCTTGTTAAAAACTAACTCCTTTACTCCCTCAGGCACAAAATATTCCACTTTAATGCTCACATTTTGTTTTATATTGCCCATATTGGACAGGTTTATGCGAAGAAGTGTCTGGTTTTCCTTGCAAAAATCTGCTTCAAAAAGCATTTTAACATGAGGCACAAGCACATGGAAATAAACCTGCTTTTTTATTTCCATATTGTTATGTCTTCCAACAAAACTCATGTTAAAATCCCTTGAAGAAACAGGTTTTACAACAGAAACATTCACTTCCTGCTCGCCCTCTACTGGAAGTGTAAATGTTGTTGGGACAACAATTGTCTCTATATTCCCTTCCACAGAAAAGCTGATATCCAAAGGTATATTCCCTGTGTTCTGCACAGTAAAACTTGTGGTGGTAGTATTTTTGAAACAAATAACATCTATGTCGTTTTTTGTAAAAAATAGGGAGGGTGTGGGGAATATTGAAATGCTCTTTTTGTAGGTGGTGCTGCCCTCGTTTGTTGTGAAATAAAGGACCACTTCGTATTCTCCTGCAGGTATGTTTGAAGTTGAAAAGAGAAGAGTATTTTGAATCAAATGAGTTATAGCACTTTCCTGCTTCAAGGTTTCATTATACTTTTCGCCAATGAGCTTTATTGAGTAATCCACCTGCGTGCTGCTGTCAAAGTTTATGCTATATGTTATTTTTGCTGTTTCATAAGCAGATAGGTTTGTTTTATCAATGCCCATATTATAAGAAACTGCACTTGAAAAACTGAACATAAAAAGCAATATAAACATCACAAGCCATTTTTTCATGGGGTAAATAACCCTGACCAAAAATAAATAGGTTTTGGATATGAAAAAAGCAATATGCCTTTTGTCAGGAGGGAGGGACAGCGCCATATCCGCACTTCTGGCAAAAAAAGACTATAAAATAATTTTTGTACATTTTTATCTTCATTCGCCTGAAAATGCTAAAAAAATGGTGAAAAAACTTGGGGGGGGAAGGATGTATCTAATTGATTGGGAGGTTTTCCTTGATTCTATCCCAACGCATTTGAGAAAAGCATCCTGTTTTTTATGCAGGAGGATGATGTATAAAGTGGGGGAAAAAATAGCAGAAAGGGAAGGGGCTGTGATAATCATAACAGGAGAGGATTTGAGGGAAAGGGGGGTAGAATTCTTGAAAAAAGTGGATAAATGTGTAAAAATCCCGGTTTTAAGACCAATTATGCCTTTCAGTGAAAGGGAATTGGAACATATTGCAGAAAAGAACGGAATTGAGGAGGGGGAAAGGATTCAATGCCCCTACAAAGACATGGAAATGCTTGCAGAAAAAACAGCACAAAAGATAGAGAGAAAAACAATAGATGCTGAAAAGCTCCTTGAACATGCAAAAATCATTGAGATTTGAAATAATCACAGAATTTGTTTATAACACATTTTTTGCATAAAGGATTTCTTGCCCTACAAATTTTTCTTCCATGGGTTATAAGGAGCATATGGAACAAATAAGACAATTCGGGAGGTATTTTTTTATTGAGCTCCTTCTGGGCTTTTGCAGGGGTTTTTTCATTTATGAGACCAATCCTGCGCGAAACCCTGTAAACATGGGTATCCACAGGGATAATATTCTTCCCAAAACCAAAATTAAGAACAACTGCTGCTGTTTTTGGACCAACACCCGGAAGTTTCTGGAGCCATTCCATTGATTTTTTCAAGCTCATGTTTTTGAGAAAACCTATATCAAGCTCCCCCCTCTCTTCAAAAATTTTTAATAGAGTGAGCTTTATCCTTTTTGCCTTGACTCTGGGCAAACCCCCTTTTCTTATAATTTTTGCAATTCTCCCCTCTTTTTCCTCAAGCACCCCATACCAGCTTTTATAGTGCTTTTTCAGGGAAGAAAAAGCCCTGCTGCTGTTTATGTCTGAGGTGTTCTGGGACAATATTGTTGCTATGAGAATATCAAGGGGGTCTGTTTTTTCAGGAACCCATTCTTTTATATTGTATTCTGCTTCAAGAAGTTTCAGGATTCCCCTCACTTTTTGCATACATCAAAAAATACAAATGGATTTATGTTTATTTCTAAATTCAGGCAAAAAATATTTAAATAATAAAATAGATACCACTAAAAAGTAGTAGGTGATAAAATGTCTTTAAAAATTGGGAATAAAGAATTGGACCTTTACCCGTTGGCAATTCCTCAAACACAAGACAGCATAGATTATACAATAAAATTCAATATTGAAAAGTCCTTTTCAGAAGAAGAAAGCATGGAGATTATCAATTCAATGCTTGAAATTTCGAGGGGTGGTGAAGGGAAATTAGAGGAAATTCTTGAAAAAGCGGGTTTTGGGGGAATAATAAAAGTTTGGTGCACAAAAAGTGAGGCAAGAGAATTTTTGGAACTAATGAATGAAGGCAGGACAGATGGTTATGTTCCCATAAACCCCATAGTAAAATTCAAGAATGGTGTTAAAGGGGATTACCTTTTATATCTTGCAACAGAGAATAACAGGGTAAAAGGAACAATAAAAAGCATATATGCTGACAAATAAACATTTATTTTCTTGTTTTTTATCATAATGCGTGCCAGAACAAATAAATATAGAAATAAAAGCAAAAACAGACAGGATTGGGGAAATAAGGGAGATATTAAAGTCAATAGCAGATAAGGTTTATGTGGAGCATCAGACAGACATATATTTTAATACAAGCGAAGGCAGATTGAAATTAAGGAAAAAGCAGAGGAAAACAGAGCTCATTTATTATACGAGAGAAAAGAAAAAAGGACCTAAAAAATCTGAAATCATTTTTCTTGATGTTGGGGAAGAATTGGAGGATATATTAACAAGAAGCCTTGGGGTTGTTGCAATTGTTGAAAAAAGGAGGGAATTATATTTTACAGATAACACACAATTCCACATTGACAATGTAAAAGGTGTGGGGGATTTTGTAGAAATAGAGGTGATGGGGGAAAATTTGGAAGAAACAGTCAAAAAATGCGAGGAATATATGGAAATGCTGGGGATAAAAAGAGGGGAGCTTGTTGCTGAATCCTATTGCGACCTTGTCCAAAAATTATATAAAGAATACACATAGAAATAAGAACATGAGCGGTGGTTATTTTTGCCTCTGTTGAATTTCTAAATTATAGCCATGGCGGGGTGACCGAGCGGCCAGGTGGTCGGCTGCAGAGCAAAAACGGTGTGCTGATTAATGATGCGTTAACACCGACACAGCCGGGTTCGACTCCCGGCCCCGCCTCTAAGCTTTTCTTTGAAGCTTTTTCACAAAAAGTTTCACCAAAAATTTTTTTCAAAAATTGGAGGATTACAAATGATAGTGGTTTATAACACGCTGACAAGGAAAAAAGAAAAGTTTGTGCCACTAAATGGCAAAAAAGTAAGGATGTTTGTGTGCGGTCCAACAGTTTATGACCATTCACATATAGGACATGGTAAAACATTTGTGGCTTTTGATGTGATTGCAAGATATTTGAGATACAGGGGTTATGACCTGTTTTATCTCCAAAACATAACTGACATTGATGATAAAATGATAAAAAGAGCAAATGAGGAAGGGACAAGCGTAAAAGAACTTGCTGAAAAATATTCAAAGAGTTATTTTGAGGACATGGAAACACTTAATGTCACAAGTGTTGACAAGTATGCCTATGCAACAGATTATATCAAAGAAATAATAGAGCAGATAAATGGGCTTATGGAGAAGGGATATGCATACGAAACAAGTGATGGAGTATATTATGACATATCCAAAAAAGAGGACTACGGGAAATTATCCAAACAAAAACTATCTGAACTTAAAAAAAGCAGGATAGAGCCAAACCCGGAAAAAAGGAACCCAGGGGACTTTTCTTTGTGGAAAAAGAAAAAACCAGGAGAACCTTACTGGAACAGCCCATGGGGGAAAGGAAGACCGGGTTGGCACATAGAGGACACAGCAATAACAATAAAACATTTTGGACCCCAGTATGACATCCATGGAGGAGCAATAGACCTGATTTTCCCCCATCATGAGGCAGAAATTGCCCAGGCAGAGGCATATACAGGAAAAAAGCCATTTGTAAAATACTGGCTTCATGCAGGGTTTTTGAATATTGAAGGGGAGAAGATGAGCAAGTCCCTTGGAAATTTTCTGACAATAAAGGATGCTGTAAAAAAATATGGTGCTGAAAATGTCAGATTCTTCCTTTCCATTAACCAGTATATCCAGCCAATTAATTTCAATGAAAGGGGAATTTTTGATGCAAGAGCAATGCTTGAAAGAATAAGGGAAACAACAGACAATCTCCAATTTTTAGGGGAAAAAAAGGAGGAGAAGGGCGATATTTCGGGGAAATACAGAAAAAAATTCATAGAAATTATGGACAACAACTTCGATACAACAAGAGGGATTGCTGTTGTAATGGAATGTGTGAGGGAAATAAACAGGATGATGAAAGACAGGAAAATAGATGGAGAGAAGACAATAAACAACATTATTTCCCTGTTTAAGGAGTGGGAAGGGATTTTTGGAGTTGATTTTGTAAAGAAAAAGGAAAAAATACCCGAAGAAATAAAGAAAATGGCTGAAGAAAGGGAGGAGGCAAGGAGGAAAAAGGAGTGGGAAAGGGCGGACAGCATAAGGGAAGAATTGAGAAAAAAAGGATGGAGAGTTGTGGACACTGAAAAGGGACCCAAATTGGAAAAAATTGACAATCCAACAGGCTGATTTTTAATAAAAGGTTGTGCACAATATTATTTTATTTGGTTTTTCAAAAATCAAATGGGCTCTGCATCAAAACCCCTTTTTCTCAATTCCTCTGAAAGTTCTTTGTTGAACCCATGAGTCACATATATTTTTTCAGGATTTACCCTTTCCGCTGTCTCAATCAGCCCAAAAAAATCAGCATGATCGGATAAAGGGAAAGCCATATCATACCCAACAACATCCTTTGCCCATCCTGAAAAAAACACTCTTTTTGCTTTGGTGTTTATATTAATCCTTGGGGGGGCTATATAAACAAAGGGCTCTTTCAAAAAATTATGTTTTTCTGCCTCTTTCAATGTCATGAACCCATTCAAATCCACCCCATACTTTGAATAAACAGAATTCATTTTCAAAAGGGAGCCATGAACAAAAACAGGATAGGAGAGTTCCTCAAAAAGCTTTTCAAGTATTTGAGCCTTGCCAAGAGAATAGGCATGGGCAACAACATTATTGCCTTTTGAAAGCCATCTGTTTATTTGCTCAAGAGCCTGTTCAAAAACCTCCTTTGGGTCAGGCAGAACATAGTCAGACCTTCCAAAAGTTGATTCCATAACAAGTATGTCCGCTTTTTTTGGGAAGAATTTGTTCATAAAAAGCCTTTTTCTGTCGCAAAAATCGCCTGTGTATAACAATGTCCTATCCCCTTTATATAAAAATGCTGCTGAGCCAAGAATATGGCCTGCATCAAGCAAATGGATATTTTCGGGCAGAACAACAACATTTTTTTTGTCAAATCCATACCTTGCACTCATAAGGTCTGCTGTTTCAGGCGTGCAAATAATGTTTGAGTCAAGGACCTTATGGTCTGCATGCGCATGGGAAACAAAAGTTATATCTGCCCTGTGGTCAAGACCTATTTCAAGATTATCATCTATAATTGCCATCCTTTGCTTATCAAAATACATTTTCAACCGCCAGCTATTTTATTCTTCAAAGAATTTATAATTTCATCAGCAGACAACCCTATGCCTGCACCAGCAAGAATACCATTTATATTTTTGCCCATGCCTTTAAGAACATCAAAAAACCTTGCAGGGAAGAGAATTTTGGTAGATGAGCCCCTGCCCAATTCCTCCAAGGCTTTTATGTAAAAATACATCAATGCCCTGTCATCAAGCTTTTTTGCTGCTTCCCCAACAACCTCTATCATGACCCGCTTTGCCTCAGCAAGTATTTTCTGCGCCTGCAATTGCTGGGCAGCTATTTCCTTTTGCTCCATTGCCTCGGCTATTTCTTCGGGCGGAGTCAATGAACGGACCTGTATTGACGGAAGGTCAATCCCCCACCTCCACAAATCCCTTCTCACAGAATCCCTCACAAGCTCGTTCAAATTATCGAGTTTGGAGAATAAGTCCCTCATATCAAGATTTGCCATCACGTCCCTTACTTTTGACATTAAAAGATTTTGAATGGCTTTTTTGTAATCATCTATCTGGAGAACCGCTTTTCCAGGGTCAACAACCCTGTAATATGCCAGGCTGTCAACTTTCAAGCGCAAGTCATCCTTGGTGAATACAAGGGGTATGTTTATATCAATCATGTGTGTCCTTACATCAATCCTCTGGAATTCCTTTTCAAAAAAAGGTATCACAACACTCCAACCAGGTCCAGCTACTCTGTGGAATTTTCCAAGCCTGAATATAACAGCCCTCTCATATTCATCATATTTTCTCACAAAAAACCTGTAAAAAAGAGCAAGGAAAAAGAAAAATGCAAGTATGTAAGTAAACAAGCGAAACCATGAAAAAACAATGTAAGCCCATATAAAAAAGAAGATGCCAAACACAAGCAATATCTCGCCTAGCATAATATGTTTATTATTGCATTTAATTTAATACTTTCGTATTAAGAACAGATTCAAAATCTTTTTAAAAAAAAGACAAGTAGTTCTAAGAAACAGGGACAATTGGGGGTGAACTTATGGCAGAGAAAAACGAGGTTTTTGTGGGAAAAAAACCATTCATGAATTATGTGACTGCTGTTGTAATGCAGTTCAATT
Organism: Candidatus Woesearchaeota archaeon; assembly: GCA_964616955.1. GTDB lineage: Archaea > Nanobdellota > Nanobdellia > B33-G15 > B33-G15 > CAZTVD01. Next base: position 446 of record CAZTVD010000004.1, on the reverse strand, counting down.
CTGGTGCAAAGTCAATAGTGATTAAGGCAAGGGGGAAATACATATCAAGGGCAGTTGATGTTGCAGAGGTTGTGAAAAACAGGTTTGTCAAGGATGTAAAAATAAGTGATATAAAAATAGGCTCAGAGGACTTTGAAACAGAGGGCAAAACAATCAGAACAAGCACAATAGAGATTGTTCTTGAAAAATAAATTTTCTATATTTTCTATTTTTAGAAAAAAATTATAGGACAATGCATTAAACATAATCAATAAAGGAAAGGGATTGGAAAGAATAATTAGGGAAACAGGAACATGGGAGCAAGGAGAAACAAAGAACCCGCAAAAGGGCTAACAAAAAAGTTGCCTCCTGCCTTTGTTTTTGATTTATCCACAGGCATTTACATGTTGGACAAATTGAGTGATTATGGTGCATCTCCACATTCCCTAAAAGAAATTTTTGCTGCA
>CAZTVD010000003.1:0-13139 GCA_964616955.1 Candidatus Woesearchaeota archaeon | reverse complement strand
CTGTCAGTTATGTTTGAAAAGGACTGGGAGGACAACCTTACAACCACCTCACCCTTCACACTCCCTGAAGAAAATGTTCCGTTCACAATTCTTATTGCAACGGGGCTCATGTTGCAAAGATGTATTACTCTCTTTACCCTGCCATAGGTATTGAGGGGGTAAGTTGGGTCCTCAAAATTCTCTATGCTTATGTTTTTTGAATGCTCAATCCTTTTTTTCAGAATAACATTTCCCAAAATATCTGTGAGGTTCATGTCTGTTCCTGCCACAAATATAACATCAGTCCCTGAAAGAGAAACAGAAACCAAAAAACTATCAAAGCTCAGGTTAAACCCTATTTTATTGGCACTTTTGCTCATCTCCCCCCTCCAAAAATCAAAATTATTTTCCTCCATCAATGGTTCAGATGTTCCCAGATAAAGCCCCCCATCCACCAAATCAACAAGTGTTTGTGAGGCATTATTCACTGGTGTGCCGTTTATTATGATGTTGTTGGTCAATGCTATGATTGACCTTTTTCCAGCAATATAGAGCATTTTGTCCATATCATAATCTACATTTTTCTGAAAAAAGTTCATCTGGTCAAAAACAATATCTGTCATATCCGCCTTCCTGTCTGAACTCTGCAACAAAGGGAGTGAAAAAAGCAGGTAGGTTATTGGAACAAGAAGGAAAAGCGTCATGATTGAAAAAACAACCCCCTTATTCACCATATCCTCACCTCCAGGGGTTTTAAACCCCACATTGTTGGAACATCCATTATTTCTGTTGTTTCTGTTTCAATATCCCCGCTATCAACATATCCGGCAATTGTCTGGTTAAGGCGATTAATGGCATCATTTATTGCATCTGTCTGGTTGGAAAAAACGCCCCCATAACCAACCTGCGATGGAACCAAAAAATTGAGTTCAACAGAAGAATTCGGGAGGATTGTATTGGAAGAGCTTCCATCAAAATCCCTTGCCTTGACCCAATTGGTTGTATCATACCCGAACCTATCAACAGGCACATAAACCCTTGTGGGAACAGCCCTTCCTGTGAGGGACTTGAATATCTGATAATTGGACCAGTCAGAGCCTGTCCATGTTGGTTCTGTTTCTGGCTCATGCCATGCAGCAGCAGCAACTTTCCAGCTGTACCTCTGCACAATATTCAAAAAAGCAGAGAATATTGTGAAGTCGGTCCAATTGAAATACATTTTTTTTATGTCATCCTCCCCCTTTCCATCAAGCTCATCAAAATAAATAACAGCATTATGGATTATTCTGCCGTAATAATTTCTTGCTTTGGGGAGGGTATAATTAAGAAAAACATAGCTTTCATTGCTTATTATGGAAGTGCCTCTCGCACCCCACACATAAGTATCCCTGTCACTCCGTATGTCCAGATAAATGGATATTATGTTTGTTTCTCCTGTAGCATTTCCCGAATTCTGGTGGAGGTAGGGGGTAATATCAAAATTCAGTATTGGCGTTGAAGGGGGGGAGGTGGAGAGATAAATTCTCTGGTCATTCACCCATATTTCTATCCTGCTATTAACCCCATCACCTTCAAAATGAAACTCCGCGCCATTTATCACACTATCTTTTGGGACATCAAAAGGGAAAATCATCCATGTTGCAGGAGAGCCCTCTGCATAAGGAAGGTGGATTGTTTCTGTCTTGTTCCTCTCCTCAACATATGTAAGGTTCTTTTCCTTGATGTAATTCACCCTCAAAACAATACCTGGATGAGTGTGGCAATGGTAACTCCATGGCCTGTCCATTTCTATTCTCAAAACATTTCTCCCAGTGCTTATGTTGTAAATATTGTACCTGTCATAAAGTATGCTGTTGGAATAAACAGAAAACTGCTCTATGCCATTTACATAAACCTTCACATCCCCTCCCTCCTCATGGACTGAAAGGTCAAGATAAGCGCTTATGTTTTCTGCACCATCAGGAACATAAAAATCACGCTCTATAACAAAATCCCCTCCCCTGAAATAAAAACGCCCAAACCCGCTTCCAGAAGGGGAAATTGGGATGGACATTGTCTCCAAACCCCTTGCCCTCTCAAGCCATGCCCTTGCCATGTACCCATGTATTGGCTGACCCACCATATAGCCCGACACAAGTATCTTGTTTCTAACAAGGTAAGTTGCAGGTGTGGAGTTTTTCATAAAAATGCTCTGCCCTCCCATCAAAACCTCGTAATTTATATTTTCCGGCATAAATCCTGAAAAAAGGGATTGTGTGAGGTTTTCAGACAATTCATTTCCCTCTGCCCACAATGTTCCAAGCAAATCAATGAGGGTCCTGTTATAATCCTCCTCTTTAATGTAATTCTGGGAGATTAATTCCTGTATAACCGGGTTGTTTATCACATCAATTATCCTTGTTTTCAAAAGAAAGGAAAGGGAATCGCTTGAGATTTTGAAATAAGTGTCATAAACTTTTTCAGGCGAGTTCTGCGTATACTGGGAATTTATGAAAAGCATGGAGGTCGCAGAAATCACAAAAAGAGCCATTATAACATCAAGAATCGCAACCTGCCCCCTCATCTCCATACCTCCATCTCCATTTTCATGGGGATTCTGCTTGTTTCATTTCTCAACAAAAAAAATCTGTAAACCCTTGCCAAGATATAAGGGTTATTGGGTGCTGTTCCAAAAACATAAGTTATGTTTTCTGTATAAGGGTATATGTTGGTAAAATTTATGAAAATGTGATAGCCCTCAATTCCCAGATTGCCCAAAACCTCTTCCTCGCTCATGGAGAGGAACATCTGCATTTTTTCCATAGAAACCAAAAAATCCTCTTCCTCAAGACCTATTTTTTCATAATTGGTTGTGTTCCAATCATATGGCACCCCTTTTGTGTTAAAGAGGGTGTCAGAGGAATCCAGAGCAATATTTGTTAAAAATCGCGATTCAGACACCTCATTCATCTCAGTTATTTTTGAAAAAACAACATTTCCGAGAAAAAGAAAAGCCATTGTGAATATGAGTACAGAGAGAATTGCTTCAAATGAAAATATCTGGGATTTACGTGATGTATATTGTGCCATTTTGATTGCTCACCCAATTTTTTGTTCCTTTTGAGAGGTTGCCCGAGATAAGAGGAGCTGCAGTTTTTTTTGAAATTGTATTTCCCCTGAATTCTATAACAATAGTGTTATTTACTACAGATATATTATATTCCTCGCCAAGAAGCGTGCTCTCCACATACAAAGAGGAAGTGAAACCATCACCCTCAAAAAAAACAGCATTTATCCTTTTGACAACATTATCCAGAAGCTTTGATGCCCTTGATGACAATATCAAAAAATTATATTCAGTCAATTTGATGTATGTTGCACTTATCAAACCAAGAGCGCCAAAAAGAAGCACCCCCACCAGAATGAGTACTTCTGAGCCCACCTGGGATTTAGTAGAGAGAGACATTCACATATCCCTCCTGCGCCCTTACCCTCAAAACATACTCTCCCTGTGAATAGGGAATTGAAAGGGAAACATTGACATTTGTCTCTGAAAATATCTCAGAAACACCCGAAGGCAAATTCAGATAAACAGATATTATACCATTGGAAGAATTTATTGATTGGATATAGGGAGGAACATGAACCCTCAGAGGTATTGTTGCTGGCTCTCCCTGAGAATAAACAAACTCAGCAGCATCTTTCACACTATCAACAAGGTCCTGAGCATAATTAATTGCAACCTGGTAATTTAGGCTGTTTGAATAAGAATAAATATAAACCCACAAGGGAGTCATAAGAAGCAGAAATCCAAAAACAATGCTTATATACTCTATGGATATCTGGCATCTCATCTACTTCTTAATCCTCATGCCCGAGATTTAAATATGTCGAAAAAGTTTAAAGAAAGCCCGCATTATTAAAATAATGCGAAAATTCTTTCCATTAATGGTGCTTCTTTTTATGGGCATTGCATTATCGACCCCCGCTCTTTTTGGGATCAATATTTTATCAAACAAAGAGGCATATGTGGAAAATGAAACAGTAAGAATAATGTGCAGTGTTTTTTACAGTTTGGAAACCCCTGCCTATTTGTCAAATGTGAGCATCCATGTCTATGACCCAGAAGGAAAAAGTTTCTTCAATTCCTCCTGCCTAACCAATGAGAATGGCGTATGTTATGTTAATTTTACAATAAAAGGAGTGAGGGGGGATTGGACAATAAATGCAAGCACAGAATTGTCAGGAGCAAGTGTGGGCAATTCAATCATTATAAATTTGCATGAGGAGGTGTGCGGGGACGGGATATGCGACATAAACGAACCCTCCCATTGTGAGGTTGACTGCGGCAAGGCAGATGGAGAAAAATGTTCCTCAAATAACGAATGTTACAGTGAAATTTGCTGCAATGGGATTTGCAGGGAAGAATGCCCCTTTTGCGGGGACGGGATATGTGAGGGTGAATGCCCGCTTGATTGTGGTGAGGAGGTAGAAGAAATTGTTGGGGGCAGCGGATTGATATCTCCTTCAATAGGGATGAGGATATATTCTCAAAAAAATCTTTCAGCAGAAGAGGGAAGTTATGCTGAATGGAACATAATTGTGGAAAATCTCATAAACTCAACCCAAAAAGAGGTTCATTTGTATGTAAATGGTTTTCCAAATTACACCTCTTTTCCAAATATGACCAACATTCCCCCCCAATCAAACCAGACATTTGCCCTTTCAGTCCCCATATTTGGCGGGGACAAAAGCAGGAGCTTCAAAATAATTGCATTATCAAATTCAAGCATCAGCAATATTGTAGAATTATTTGTTCGTGTGGAAAAACCACAGAAAACCACAAAATGTTCCCTCAATATGTGTGATTCAGAATCCGAATGCTGTGAGAGTTATGTGTGCTGCAATGGAAAATGTGAGAAAATATGCCCAATATGCGGGAACGGCATATGTGAGAAGGGGGAGAATTGCCTGTGTTCTGATTGCGGGGGTTGCAAAAATGCTCTTATAAAAGGAAACAGGGACATGGCGGAAAAGGCAATAGGGGAAGCAGAAAAAGCAATAAATTCCACTTTTGTCATAATTTTCAAAAGCATGGTTGTTGAGGCAAAAACTGACCTGAAAAGAGCAAAGGAGTTTTTTATTGATTTGGAGTATGACAAAGCAGAGGAAATGGCAGAGTCATCAATAACAAAAACCAGAAATGCCTGTTTTTATGAAATAGGTTCTTATTGTGTGGGGGGTGTTTTGCTTGCCATTATATTCAACAAGCTTTATAAGCAGGGAAGGAGAAAGGAAAAACATGGCAGAAATAAAAATAAGGAAAAAAGTAAAGATTAACAGACCCCTTGTTATGGTTGGCTTTTATAGCCCAGGATTAATAGGCACGCTTGTTTCCCAATATATTGTGAAAAAAGAGGATGCAGAGCAAATAGGATATATAAAAACAGACCTCCCGCCTGTTGCAATGATATCAAAGGGTAGGGTGGAGCATCCTGTGAGGATTTATTATGCAAAAAAGAAAAATGCTGTTGTCATAAGCTCGGAATTGCCAATACCCCATTCAAAATCAAAGGACATTGCGGAGAGCATAATAAAATGGGTAAAAAAAACCAATGGGGAAATTTTGTGTGTTGAGGGCATGGTATCCCCAAAATCAAGGGACATTTATGTTGTGAGCTCAAAAAACCTGAAAACAGGCATGAAATCCCTTGGGGAAGGCATTATTATGGGGCTAACTGGCGCCCTTCTTTTAGGTTCGTATGAGGAGAATGTTCCAATAACCTGCATTATTGCAGAAACACAATCAATAATGCCTGACGGCAGGATTTCAGCAAAAGCAATCAATGAGATGAACAAGATATTTGGATGGAGCATAGATACCAAGCCACTTTTGAAAGAAACAGAATTATTTGAAAAGAAATTGAAAAAACTTGAATACACAAAACAGGACATGCAGGAACCGAGCAGGATTTATGGATAAGGAATTTATACACTTTCTAAAATTGGATTTGGTTCAGCGGATAAGCTTTTAAATCTCTGCCTCATTTTTCTTTTTATGATTGAATTAATCATGGCTTGGATTCTGCCAGCAATGGTTATAGGCGCAGTGGTACTTTTCATTGTTCTCCTTCTATACTATTATAACAGGATAATAGTCATGGACAACAGGATAAACAATGCCCTCTCGCAAATAGATGTGCAGCTCAAAAAAAGAGCGGACCTTGTGCCGAATCTTGTGGAAACAGTTAAGGGCTATGCAAAACACGAAAGAAAGATATTTTCAGAAGTAACAAAAGCAAGGGAGAGAATGCTCAAAGCAGGCAATCTGGAGGAGAGGATTGATGCAAATAACCAATTGAGCGCAGCAATAAAATCAATACTTGCAATTGCTGAGAACTACCCAAAATTGCAGGCAAGCGAGAATTTCAAATTGTTGCAGGAGCAACTTGAAGGAATAGAGAACAAGATAGCTTATGCAAGGCAGTATTACAATGATTCAATATTGAGGTATAACAATGCAGTAACAACAATACCCGGAAAGTGGTTTGCATCAATTCTGAACAAAAAGCCAAGAACATTTTTGAAAATAGGCGAATCCGAAAAAAAGCCAATAAAAGTGAAGTTTGAATAATGGAAAGCATAGACATATTTGACCAGATAAACTCAAACAAAAAAAAATCAGTAGCCCTTGCTTTCTTCGTGGGCTTAACCCTTTTTTCACTTATTTTTGTTATCTCGCTCCTTTTTGGGGAATATTCAACAATAATCATAAGTTGCGGTGTGATTCTTGTGCTTGTTTATATTTACTACGGGTATAAGGAGGGTTACAAGGTTGTTCTTGCTGCAACAAAAGCCAGACCTGCTGATAGGAGGAAATATCTGCATCTACACAATGTTGTGGAAGGACTGAGCATAGCGGCAGGCATACCAAAACCAAAGGTTTATGTGATTGATTCAGAGGACATAAATGCTTTTGCAACAGGGCCTGACCCCGAACACTCCATAATTGCTGTAACCACGGGCGCCCTGAAAAAACTTGACAGGGAGGAGTTGGAAGGGGTAATAGGGCATGAAATAAGCCACATAAGGAATTATGACATAAGGTTCTCCATGCTTGTTGCTGTTCTTGTTGGGCTTGTTGCAATATTGAGCGACATGATATTGAGGATGTGGTGGTATGAAAGAGGGGACAGGGACAGGGAAGGGACTGTTTTGATAATCCTCATAATTGCGTTTTTTTTGGCAATATTTGCTCCATTAATAACCCGGCTGGTGCAATTGGCAATATCCAGAAAGAGGGAGTATCTTGCTGATGCTGGCTCTGCACAACTAACAAGAAATCCCGACTCATTGGCAGATGCACTTGAAAAAATAAAGAAGGAGAATAAAGGAAAATTGAATGTGAGCGAAGCAGTTTCCCACCTTTTCATAGCTGACCCAAAAAAGTCAGCTCTTGACAATCTATTTGCCACACACCCGCCTATTGAGAAAAGAATTGAGATTCTGAGGAGGATGTAAAATGGAATATTCCCTATGGGGAATTGCCGAAATTTTGCTTGAAGACGAAAAGGAGATTGAAATTAGCCCAAAAGAGCCATTATATCACTTATTGCTATTTACAATGCCCATTGTTTACAGAATCCTGGCGTATAATCCAAATGACCCCCTGAAAAAGTATAAGTCATCGGATGCCTTTTGGCAGGTTGATTGTCTGAAAACATTAATGGATGATTTGCATAATTGCTTTATGGAAAAAAAACAAATAAAAATTGAGCCATTCATCCGGAAACATGTTGGCGGAGCATTTGAAAGGGCAGACGCATTATTGGAAGATATATTAAGTGCTGTGGAGGAGGGAGAATTACAAAGAATAAGAGATTAAGCAATTTTTTATTTATAAAAATACAAAGGATTAAACCCCTAGAAAACGAACTAAAAAGCGATTCCTCTGCAATAATACTTAGGGAATTTCTCTAAACAGAATAAGAATGAGTAATCCAACAATGATACTGGCAATAGGCTTTGCTGTTGAAGTAATCACAAATCCCGGAAATGTGAAAGATTTAAAGAAAGGAAGAAAAAGGGATACTTAATTCGATTGGGACCATCAATAAGGTAATTGAATTATTAACAAAGAAATAAACTGAACATTCAAATTATTTTCTTCAATATCTCCTTTTTCCTGAACTGCTTCAAATCCCCATACTCCTGCCCCATGCCAAGAAAATAAATTGGTTTTTTTGTGACATAACTCACAGATATTATTGCTCCTCCTTTCTGGTCAACATCTGCTTTTGTGAGAATTATGCCATCAAACCCGATTTCCTCCTCAAATGTCTTTGCCTGATTGACTGCATCATTTCCTGTGAGGGAATCCCCAACAAAAAAAGTGAAGTCAGGCTTTGCCACCCTTTTTATTTTTTTCAGCTCGTCCATTAAATTCCTGTTGGAGTGCATCCTGCCAGCAGTGTCTACCAGAACAAAACCAATATTGTGCTTTTCAGCGTATTTTATGGCATCAAAAGCAACAGCAGCAGCATCAGCACCATAATCGTGTTTTATGACTTTCAATCCGAGTTTTTTCGCATGCTTTTCCAATTGCTCAATAGAAGCTGCCCTGAAAGTGTCTGAAGCAGAAAAAACACAGGTTTTTCCCTTTTTTTTCAGAAAATATGCAAATTTTGCCATGCTTGTTGTTTTTCCAACACCATTCACACCAACAAACATAACAACAAAAGGGGATTTTTTTGGCAAATTGAATTTTCCCTCCAAAAGCAAGGAGTCCAGAGACTCCAAAAGGACTTTTTCCAGCGTTTTTTTGAGCCTCCCCTCCTTTCCAACAAACTCCTTTTTCAAATCCTGCTTTATTTTTTCAACAACTTCAAGAGCAACATTATTCTCAAGAAGAGCCATCTCAAAAGGGAAGAATATATCCTCAAATTCCCTTTCACTTATTTTCTTTATGATTTTCTCTTTTATTTTCTTCCTTAATTTTCCCAACTGCTTCTTTCTTTCTTCTGTTTTTCCTTCCCTCTCAACAATTATTTTTTTCTTTACTCCGCTTACTGCTTCTTTCAGCTTCTTTTTGAGAAAACCAAGCATAATTATCCGCCGTAATACTTTATGAGCATCTTCTGCAAATCATCCATCCTCTCGGACATCTTTACAAGGTCTGATTTCATGTCCCTTTCAAGCTTCTCCAATTCCCTTATGCTCTTTTTTATGTCCCTCTCCGCCTCCCCAATATTCTTCTCAAGCACAATATTTGCGCCAACACCAAGCAGGACTTTATCCCCTTTTTTCAATTCCCCCTTGACAAAAAAACCCGGACCAAGAGGTATGAGTATGTCCTCCCCTCCCTTCATTGTTTTTATTGCTTCAAGGACTTCATGCATCTGCATTTTCCTTGTTTCAAGAGCAACAAGCTGCTGGTCTATTTTCTGCATGTCCTGCCTCAACAATTCCATCTCAACTGCTTTCTCATTTATTTCTTTTTGCGTAAGACCTTTTTTTATCTCCTCTACCACAAAACCACCTATGCTCTTTTAGGCACAATCCTTCTCCTCACTTGCTTTTTTGGGACCTTTGTCCCTTTTGTTTTATCTTTTGTGGTGGGCTTCTCCTTTTCCTCCTTTTTCTCCTCCTTCTTTTCCTTCTTCTCCTCTTTTTTCTCTGGAAGCACTATTTCCTTATTTTCAAGATTAACATAGGCAAAACCGCCCTTCACAAGAACCTTTATTTTAACCCTTGCCGGTGGTTTCTTGTTTCCCCTTGACCACAAAAACTCATTCAGTTCAGAGAGAAGTTTAGGCTCCATTTTTGTGTGCCTCTTAATGAAATTTCTTAAAGTCCTCACAGCAGCATTTGTCCTTTTCCATACTGGCTTATGTGCAAAACCCCTTCTCAAAGGAACAGTATATATCCTTGTTTCCCCATCTTTCATATTTCACACCTTCAACTTGTCCCTCCTCCAATTTCTCCTAACCTGGGGGTTAAGCCTCCACCTATGGCCCCTTTTCCCAAATTTCCTTATTATAGCCCAATAAGTGGCTGGCCTGTTCCTTTTCATGGCTTTGATAAGCCTGTTTTTCAGGGACTTTGGTTTGTTTCTTGCCATATTACATCCTTATTTTTGGTTTTCTTTTGTGGGAAAGCATTCTCAACAAACTTTTTACCTCTTCCTCTCCAATGATTTTTTGCCTTGTCTGGAATGTCTGTATCAATACCATTTCAGCCCTTTCAGCCAGTTCAGGATTGGCTGCCCTCACCATATTGATTCTTTCCCTTGCTTTTTTTGTGAGTGCTCTGAACAATATAATTTTTTTCAGTGCTTCCTGTTCATTTTTCAGGTTTTCCTGTTCCTTTGGCTCCATTATGCACCAACTCTTTTGCAGTATTATCTACAAATTTCATGCCCTTTTTTGTTATAATCCTTCCCTTTGGATGTTTTTCTATAAAGCCCGCGCTCTCAAGCTGTTGAAGGCACTTTCTTATTATATTCCCGCTCCCCTTCATAAAATGTTCCTTTTTTGAACCCCTGTCTTTTCTTCCGCCGTATTTTGTCCTCAGTCTCTCAACTCCAATGGGCCCCTTTACATAAACACTTCTCAAAACAGCCCCGCACCTATAAAACCACCAATCCTCCATTACAGGAGGCCTTTGCTTGTGGGCGCCTGTTTTCACAAACTTAGCCCATGCCGGGGCAGATATTTCCTTTATTGATTTCAATTTTTCTGCAAGCATATCTACCAATTCTTTTCCAGGAACATCATAAGCACTGACCATATTATGTCCCTAAATCAAAAGATGTTTTAAATGTTTTGCTATATGGTGTCTGGTCAAAAATTCAGGCAAAGTATATTAATTTCTGTCTCCCATAATGGTTATGCTTCCCCCAGAAATGAAAAGTGTGATTTTTCTTTTGGTAAAAAAATTAAGTGGCATTGGCTGGGCATTAATAGCCAGCGCGAATCTTGCACTCCAAGGCATTGGCATTACCCCCAATGACATAGGCATAATGACAACAGAAAAACACCTATTTGAAATTCCAAAAATAAGGGGGGATTATCTTGTAAAATCTCCGTTTTTCAAGGAATCCGATAAAATAAGGTCCTACTTTTCCATTTACAAAATAAATAATGTTAAGTAGAAATAATGAGTGAAATTGAAGCAAAAATAAATGGTAAATGGAAAAAAACAGCAGATTTCTCCAAAAAAAGAATAATCAAATTCCATGGCATAAAAATACCAGTGATGGATTTGTGGGAGGAGTACAGGATATATATTTCGATGGGGAAAAAGAAAAAGGCAGATAAAATAAAGCAATTCCTCCAGAATTCATGATTTCCCCCTTATTTTCACCCTTTTCAATTCCCCGCAATTTTTACAATGCACATAAAGCGTATTTTTTGATACCCTCACAAAGGAGTTTTTTGGAGTGAGCATTATATTGCACTTTTTGCAGAATTTCCTTGAAATTGTTCTTGGCATCCTTTTCCTGAATTTTTTATAAATCTCCCTTATTGTTCTTCCATAAACAGGGTTGTCAGGTTCTTTTTCAGCAAGTTGCAAAAGCCTTCTTATTTCTTTTTCTGCTTCTTTATTCATTTTCTAAAATATTAGAACATAATATATAAAGAGTGCCCACAGCTTGCTGGTTTCCCACCTTTCGGCAGTACACCCAGCAACGTCTTGGGGCTTAACTTCCGTGTTCGAAATGGGAACGGGTGTTTCCCCCAAAACTATGACCGTGGGCAAAAATTAGATTTAATTGCTCTCTTTTAAATTTTACTATGTTTTTAAAACAAAAATCTACAACATATTTGCAATTATTTTTGGAGCACGGGCGGGCATTGTCACAATCCATTATTCCAATAGGGCTTCCTTTAGTATATGGAGTGGCAGGAAAATATATATCAAGCATTTACGAATATATTAAAAGTGGGAAAAAATGAAAATCAAAATATTCTTTTTTGGGATATTGATATTGCTTTTTTCTTTTCCTTTATTATTATTTGCTGGCCTTTCTTATTTTCAATGCGGTTTTATAAATGACCGGTTGTGTTGCATGGTGGATGACAGCATTTGCTGTTATGGGCTCGAATATTCCGGATGCATACCCTCGTTTGACAAAAGCAAAACAGATGCTTGCAAAAACTATTGTTATGAAATACAATCAAAAGTAGTGGCTGGGTTTGATACATCCAAACTTTTTACACTTAATTATTGTGAGGAAAACTGCACAGATTACTATAATTGTACTGTCTTTTTCCCGAATGGGACTGAAATAAAAAATTTCTGCGAAAGAAAAGTTTAAAAAGGGTTTTTTGGTCTGCAAAAGAATGATAAAACAATTATTGAAAAAAAGTTATGTTATGGAAATGATAGAAGAAGGAATGATAATCCCTGCCCCTTCAATGGGAGGTAAAATAATGAAAAAAGGTGGGGAGCTTTATTTTTTGTCAAATAACAGGGAGATAAAAATACCCCCAGAAGTAGTGGAAAAAATAAGTATAAAAAAACAAAATGGGCATACAATCGCATACACAGAATAGATTTAAAAGAGGACTTTATTTTCAATTTTTATGTTTGAAGGCATAAAAAATGTATTCAGAAAAATAATTCGCTCTGGATACATTGATGAAAAATTAATGGAAGAAGTAATAAGGGACATACAAAGGGAGCTTATATTGTCTGATGTAGATATAAAGCTTGTTTCTGAATTATCAAAAAGAATAAGAGAGAAGGTGCTGAAGGGGAGGGGGGAATTCAGCAAAAAGGAAAGGTTTGTGAAAGTCATATATGACGAGCTTGTTTCACTGCTCGGGAAAGGAGAGGAAATAGATATTGCAAAAAAACCATTCAAGATTTTGCTTGTTGGGTTGTTCGGTTCTGGAAAAACAACAACATGCGCAAAACTTGCTGCATATTACAAAAAGAGGGGGTACAAAGTGCTGTTGCTCGGCATGGACACTTTCAGACCAGCAGCAAGGGAACAAATAAAACAGCTCGGCGAAAAAATAGGCGTTCCTGTAATTGCTGAGGAAAAAATAAGGGATACAATCAAAAAAATGGATGAAGAAAAATATGACATAATCATAGGGGATTCAGCAGGCAGGGATGCCCTTGACAAATCCCTCACAAAAGAAATAAAAAAAATAAAAAAAGATTTTGCGCCG
>CAZTVD010000002.1:0-19315 GCA_964616955.1 Candidatus Woesearchaeota archaeon | reverse complement strand
GTCAGCCAAACAGGAAAAGAAATTGAGATAAATTGGGAAGCCACAAAGGATTTTGATGATTATACAAGATTCAGGATAAGGGCAGAATGGCTCATACTCGGAATGAAAGATGTTGAAGTTGAGAGGGATGGTGTAAAAACAAAAATGAATAAGGGGAGCATAGAAATCACAATAAAATCTTTTTTGGAGACAGATTATGAAGGAAGGTGGGAAACAAGCCCAATAATGATGTTTTTCAAGGGCATTCATGACAAATATCTTTACAGGAGCACATACAGGCATTATCAGGAAACAATATATAAAGAGGCATACAGGTTTGAGAATGAATTGAAGGCATTCTTCAATCTCAACAGATTTATGTGATTATTTCCCAAATCTCCTGTTCCTTTTTTTGAATTCTTCCATTATTTCATCAAATTCTTTTGTTGAAAAATCAGGCCATAAAGTATCAATAAAAAACAATTCAGCATATTCTATCTGATAAAGCATAAAACCTGACAGCCTCTTTTCCCCCCCTGTTCTTATAACAATATCAAGAGGCCTTGGAATCATCAGGAATCTCTCAAAAAATCCCTCATGGATTTTTTTGATGGCAGGGTTTTTTCTGAACCATCTTGAAGCAGACATGAAAGCATCAATGATCTCCTGCTTCCCGCTGTATCCCGCACATATATTCAAAACACCCTGCTTGTTGTTTCTTGTCTTTAAAGACAATTTTTCAGCTGATTCCACAAGGGTTTCAGGCAAATTCCTGAACCTAGTGCCCACGAAATTGACCTTTATCCTTCTTTTGTATGTTTCAATCTCCTTTGAAAGCTGTTTTATTTCCCTTTCAATAAGAGCATAAACCAATTCCCTGTCTTTTGCAGACCTTTTTAGATTATCTATTGAAAGTGCCCATATTGAAACCTCCCATATCTCTGGATGCTGCTCAAAAATGTGCCTCACTATTCTTTCCACTGCCTCGCCTGATTGTTTTCCATTATAATCCCTGATTTTATTCAAGCGCGCCCATCTTCTGCTTCCATCAGGGATAATGCCCACATGAAGCCCCTTTCTTTCTTCCATGAGCTATGGAAAAAGGTATTGTTTAAAAATATGTGCATTAGGAGGACCACAATCCATGGATATTGCAAACGCAATTTTCAAAAGATTTAAATCTCCTGCAAAAAACCATAAAATTGGTCCTGCAAGGGTGCCCTGCTGATGTATGATGCGAGGGTCGGTTGCAGGACCCACAAAATATGAGAACCATAGAAGAGTTTATAAAAGAACTCGTAGAAGAAAGTATTAGCAGGCCAGTAGTAGTCGAAGGAAAAAAAGACGAGGCTGCCCTGAAGAAGTTAGGCGTTCATAATGTTCATCAACTATCACAAAAACCTTTATTTTCATTTGTGGAGGAAATCTCAAAAACAAGTAAAGGGGTAATCCTGTTATTGGATAATGACAGGGAAGGGAGAAAACTCTTCAAAAGACTTCTTCAGGGCTTTTCAAGAATGGGCCTGCAAGTGGATAGAAGATTCGCACGTGCGATGAGAAAACTGAGAATATCGCATGTTGAAGGAATAAGGGGGTGCGAAAATGGGGAAAATGGCGTTAGTTTCAGCAAAATACACAATCCACGCAAAAATAAAAACAACAGGCGTGGTTGAAAAGCCAGATGTTATTGGTGCAATATTCGGCCAGACAGAAGGCCTTCTTGGAGAGGACCTTGAATTAAGGGAATTACAAAAAAGCGGGAGGATTGGGAGGATTGATGTTGAGCTCAAAGTGAAGGATGGAAAAACAGAGGGCATGATAACAATACCAAGCTCGCTTGACAAAGCAGAAACAGCAATTATTGGTGCAGCAATAGAAACAATTGACAGAATAGGTCCATGCGAGGCAGAAATAAAAGTGGAAAAAATAGAGGATGTGAGGTTGAACAAAAGGGACTATGTTATGAACAGGGCAAAACAACTTCTAAAAACAATAATTGACGAGGAAACACCTGATTCAAGGGAAATATCTGAAAATGTTAAAAAATCAGTGAGAACAATGGATATTGTGGAACTGGGCCCTGATAAACTTCCTGCAGGTCCTGACATCGGGATATCAAAAGAGATTATTGTTGTGGAAGGAAGGGCAGACGTTCTGAACCTTTTGAGGAACGGGTTCAAAAATGCTGTTGCAATCAATGGCACAAACATACCAAAAAGCATAAAGAGAATATGCAAAGGGAAAAAAGTGATTCTTTTTGTTGATGGGGACAGGGGAGGAGATTTGATAGAGAAGGAATTGAAAAATTTCATAAAAATAGATAGAGTTGTGAAAGCACCAAGAGGAAAAGAAGTGGAGGAACTAACAAAAAAGGAAATACACCAGTGCCTTAAAGAGAGGGGGAATAACAGGAAAAATAGGGAGGAGGAAATGCTTGACGAAATCGAAGGAACAAAAGGAGTTTATTTGCTTGGCGAGGAAAACGAGATACTTGGAAAAGTTCCCTTAAAAGACATAGTGAACACATTAAAAGCAGTTGACAATGTCAAAACAATCATAATGGACGGCGTGCTAACAAAAACACTGCTGAATATTGCGGAGAGGAAAGGAGTGGAGAAAATAATTGCAAAAGGAGCAAGGGTGAGAAGCAGAAAATTGAGGATAATAACAAAAAAGAAATATTAATTAAAAAAAGAGGGTTAGTGGTTTTATGAGAAAATTTCTTCCCCTGCTTATTTTATTTTTTTTTGGTTATGTTTTTGCACCTGCCATGCCACCAGAAACATATGCTGTGCTGGAAAATGAGTCCCTCTCAATTTACAACAATTACATACACAACGAGCCAAAAGCAGAATTGGTAATAAAGAACACAGGCAACAGGACTGCTGAAATACTGAATATTGTGATTGGGGGAGGGGGGGTGGTGGAATACTACCCCGGATACATCTCACCAGATTATAAAGAAAAAATATATATAAAATTCCTTGAAGAGGGATGCAATGATTACAACAAAAACAGGGATTTCAACATCTCAATATTGTATGAGAAATCTGAAGGAAATAACGAGTGGCTCAATGTTAGCGGGCAATACAATGTAAAAAACCCGTTGGAGCTTGAAATGAATTATTCAACAAGAAGCCTGCTTGTGGGGCAGATGGACGAGTTTTATGTATTTGTAAAAAACAATGGAGAGGAGCAGATTTCTTATAATCTGTCAATAAGCAACATGCCTTTTTATACAATAATTGAAAGGAAGGGGGGAGAATATGGAATAAATGAGTTGGATAATCTCACTTTTTATGTTAAAGGAACTGACCCCCTCAAAATAAAAATAATAGCCAATGAGCTTGCTCAAGGAGAACCTGTTTTCAGGATAACTGACAAGGAATGCGGTTTATATAAAGAGGGCTCATTTTTCATAAAAAGCCTCACACAGGGAGGATTCATAACTCCTTCCACAATTTCTCCTGACATTGATTGCCCAGCCCTCCTTGTCCTCTCACTGCTATCATCAATGTTTTTGCTAAAACTTTTAAAATAAAAGCATACTTTCTAATTGGGTGGATTAGGCCGGGTTGCTGGGCGTAACCTGTAACTGCAAATCGTCCTTATGGCAGGGCCGAAGCTATGGGAAGGCTCTCACATCATAAGGGACCTGTTTCCCGCGCGTCGAAGCCTCGTCCCGCAGGATGTTTTGGCGGGCGAATCCGTCAGGTCCGGAAGGAAGCAGCGGTAAGTTTGTCAAAGCATGCTTGCGGATTAGCGGGGTGGAGCAAAGGAAGCAGACAATCCCGAAAGATGTGTCTGTCGACCCATAGCGCATCCGCCCATGGGCCCGTGGTCTAGAAACTTTCTTGAAAAGAAAGTTTCAAAGAAATTGGACAATGGCTATGACGTCGCCTTGACGGGACAAAGCAGTGCTTTATCTCAAAATGGCGAAGGTCGCCGGTTCAAATCCGGCCGGGCCCATACCAATATCGTTTATTTTTTAAAACAGGAATGTTTAGGAAGAATATGCACCAAAAAATTGTCTTCTTATTCCCTGCAATCTTCATTATGTTATCTCCTGCATTGGCGCAACAAGTTGGTTCAATAATGGGTGAATCAATGTCAGAATTGTGCGAGCAGATGCAAACAATCAGGGAGTTGGGGAATGTAACAATTCCTTTATCCAATTTGAGCACATTTGGTCTGATAAACACAATTGGAATGGATAATTTACTCAAAATAATGAGCGAGGAGCAAAAAAGCTCTTTGAACATAAGCGAGGAAATGATGAGAAACCTGACTGAGGAAGACCTGAAAAGAATGGGTTTTGAGTTTGGGGAAGGGGACATAAAGGAATATTTGCAGAACAACCCCTTTTACGATATTGCCATGGCAATAAACAAAACAACCACCCTCCATGTTTTTTACAATAAAACAGAATGCATACAGCTGACAATGAATATTGACAAAGGCAATTTTGAGAGCATCACAATAGGGCATTATAACCGGACAGAACTTTACATAAAAGTGGATTTGCTGTTTGTTGAGGAGATTATGAAAATGGTGGAGGAGAATAAGGACAAAACAGGCATATCTGCTGTTTTCTTTTATATGGGGCTCGGCAAAAGGCTTGTGGGAGCATTACTGGACGGGAGCCTGGTTGTTTCACCCATCTGGGGAATCTTTGATATCTACAGGGCTTTTATGGGGCTTATGAATGCCTAAGGGATTTTTATTGAAACCACTTTGGAAATGCCCTCTTTGTTTATAGAAACACCATAAAGGTAATCTGCATTTGCAACAATCTCATCATTGTGGGTTATGACTATAATCTGGGATTTTTCAGACCCCCTTTTCAGTTCATCTGCAAGTTTCTGGGAGTTCATTTTGTCAAGTGCTGCGTCTATCTCATCAAATATGTAAAAAGGCGCAGGCAGGTATTCCTGTATTGCAAAAATAAAAGCAATCGCAACAATTGTTTTTTCTCCCCCTGAAAGGGCCCTTAATGGGACAAACCTCTTTCCCTTTGGCTTTACTATGAGCTCCATCCCCCCTTCAAAAGGATTCTCGGGATTTTCAAGAACAAGTTTCGCCTCTCCTTCTGCAAGGTCAGCATAAATTCTTTTCAAAGAACTGCTCACCTCATCAAAAGCAGCCATAAAAACATGTTTTTTCTCCTTGTCTATTTCTTCCATTTTTCCCAGAATCTCCTCCCTCTCCTTCTCAAGCATTTCTATTTTTGACATTAACCTGTCATATTCCTCCTTGACTTCGTTATATGTCTCGAGTGCTTTCATATTTACTGCACTGAATTTTCCAAGTTGCTTTTCAAGTGTATATAATTTTTTTTCAAGCTCTTTCAGATTCTCATAAACCCTTGATATCTTCACATCTCCATATTCTTCCCTCTCCTTTTCTAACCCGCTTATCTTTGCAATTATCTCTGCCCTCAAAAGCTCCACTTTTTGCTTTTCCTGTTCCAGTTTATACGCCCTTTTCTCCTCTTCATTTATTTTTTTGTTCAAACCAGAAAGTTTCTTTTTCAGCTTTTCCCTTTTTTCATACAGGTTTTTTATTTTTGAGAAAAATTTCTCCTGTTCCTTTTTCATTGCAGAAAGTTCTTTTTTTCTCTGTTTCAGGTTTTTTTGTTCTTTTTCCAAAAGCCCTGAAAATTCCTTTTCATCCCTGTCCAATGCTTCAAGAATGTTCCTCATTTTTCTGTTCTCTTCCTCAATATTTTTCAGACTTATTGAAAAAGTGCCCTCCCTCACAATCAATTCGTTCAATCTTTTCTGCAATTCCTCTATTTCCCTTGACACTTTTTCAAATTCTTCCTCTTCCCTGACCTGCTTCAATTTTTCGAGCTCCTCTTTTTTCTCTTTGCATTCCATTTCCTTTCTCACTATTGCAGAAGAATCCACCTCACCTGCTTCATCTATTTTTAATTCAAGTTCCATTTCCTTTTTTTCGAGCTCCCTTATTTTTTCCTCTGCTTTTTCAATTTCCATTCTCCTTTGCTCCATTCCCTCTTCAAGTTCTTTTAAATAAGCACTATATCTTCTTTCCTCTTTGCTGATTTTGTCCAGTTTGTTGTCTATTTCTGCTTTATTCGGACCAATAACCTTCCTTTTGTAACCCCCCCTGAAAAGCCCGGATTTTTCAACAATATCGCCTTCGGGTGTTGCAAGCCTGAAACCCTTTATGTTCTTTGCATTGGAAAGGTTTTTTATTATGAGCGAATCTCCAAAAAGCCATTTTACAACTTTTTCATATTTTGGGTTGTACCTGACAACATCAATGACCCTTGCAATTATTCCCTCACCCTGTTTTTCTCTCAATTTTATGTCTTCAAGCCTTGAAAGGGGCAAAAATGTTGCTGTACCTGCCCTGTTTGATTTCAGATAATTTATGCACCATATTGCTGTGTCCTCATTATCTACCACAATAACATTTCTCCTTGCTCCTGCAAGGGAATTTATCGCCTGGCTCAAATTTTCGGGATATTCTATTAATTCCATAATATTCCCGATTATGCCAGGATGTTGAAGGGCTATAATTGCTTTTGTTCCCCTGTTGAGGGACATCATAAAATTCCTCAATTTTGCTTCAAGCTCTGTTTTCTCCTTGTGCAAATGCCTCAGATAATCCTCTATTTCAGACATTTTGCTTGCAAGAGACCTCATTTCCTCCTTCAATTTCCCAAGCTTTTTTTCAAGGTCCTGCTTCTCCTGCCTTGTGTTTTTCAAAAGGGGCTTGCATTCATCAAGAATTTTTTCCCTTCTTTTCATGTCATTTATGTCCTTTTCAAGAAGCTCAATATCCCTTTCAAGCACAACAATTCTCTTTTTTATTTCATAAGGGGAATATTCCCTTGTAAAACGCTTTTTTTCTCCAATTTCCCTGTTTATGTCCGAAACCTCCTTTTTTACCCTCTCCATTTCCCTCTGCATATCTTCCAGTTTCTTTTCATTCTCCTTTATTTCAGAAGAAATTTGCCTCTTCCTCTCCTTTATTTCACTTATTTCTTTTGAATAATTCTCCACCCTGTTCTCCATTTTCTGTATTTCTATTGCTGTTCTCTCCATCCTGTCCCTCAATTCCCTCTCCTTTTCCTGACCCCTTTTGCCCAATTCCTCCTCTATTTCCTCTATTTCCTTTTCAAGTGATGAATATTCCCTGTTCCAGGAATCAATTTTTTTTTCAAGCTCCTCCTTCCTTTTCCCAAGGGCTTTTATAACTCTCTCTTTTTCCTCCCTCTCCCTTTCCCTATTCTCTATTTTCTTGAGAATTATTTTTGCTTTTGTCAACCTCAGTTTTTCTTTCAATTTAAGGAAGCTCTCAGCATATTCCTTGTCCTTCAAAAGCTCTTTCAAATATTTCTCTTTTTCAGCAAGAACAATTTTTTTATCTTTAACCCTCTCCTCAACCTTTTCCAGTTCTGAAACAGCCCTTTTCTTTTTTTCCTCGTAAACAGAAACACCAGATATATCATCAATAATCATTCTTCTCTGGTTGGCACTCAAATCAACAAATTTGTTTATCTCGCCCTGCAAGATTATGTTAAAGCCATTTATGTCAACATTTGCCTTTCTCAAAATGTCAACAAGCTCTACAAGAGTCCTTCTCTCACCATTTATTCTGAAAACAGTGTTCCCATCCTTATTGACAACCCTGCTCACCCTCACTTCCTTTGATTTTATGGGAAAATCGCCATTATTCTCAAATGTAATCACAACCTTTGCAAAATCCATTGGTTTCCTTCCCTTCCCACCATTGAATATAAGGTGGGACATTTTTTCTGCCCTCATTTCCTTTTTGCTTGTTTTTCCAAGAACAAAGCAGATGGCATCCATTATGTTGGATTTTCCAGAGCCATTTGGACCAACAATAACATTCAATCCGCTTTTGAAAATAATTTTTGTCTTATGGGCAAAAGATTTGAAGCCCTGCATTTCCAGAGAGAGTATTTTTGCCATTATTTCAAGAATCACTCCGGGTTTTTAAATTCTTTATGTTGGTATCAGATACCAAAATGTTTATAAAGTCCTTGCAACCATTTTTTTAGTATGGACATAATGCTGGATTTTGAGGACATTGAATTTTTCAGGATTTTTACAGAGAAAAGAATGGAGATGATAAAGCAGATAATGAACGAGGAGTTTGAATCAATAAGAGCCCTTGCAGAAGGGCTTGAAAGGGATGTAAAAAATGTGTGGGAGGACTTGTGTTTATTGAACAAGTTCGGCATTATTGAATTCAAAATAAGCGGGAGGAGGAAAATTCCTGTTGTAAAAAAAACAAAAATAACAATAAAATTAGGTGATTGAAATGATAATGAAAAAAGAAGAGCCATTTTTGAGGTTAAAAGTTTCTGAGGCAGTCCAGGATGATGTTGGAAAAGGCATTGTAAGGATGGATACCAAATTTATGAAAAGAATTGGTGTTAGACCCGGGGATATTGTCATAATAAAAGGAGAGAGGGAAACTGCTGCCATTGTGGACAGGGCATATCCAAGCGACATAGGGCTTGATATAATAAGAATGGATGGATTGACAAGGTGGAATGCAAAAACAAGCGTGGGGGAGAGGGTAAGTGTAAAAAAAGCCCATCCAAACCCAGCCAAATCAGTCACCCTTGCTCCTGCACAAAAAGGTGTTTTTTTGCAGGTCCCCCCTGAAATGATAAAAAGAAGTTTGCTTGGGAGGGTTGTAACAAAAGGAGATGTTGTTTCTTTAGGGGGAACAAGGAGAAGAAAAACAATAATGGGCGGTTCGCCCTTTTCAGACATTTTCAAATTATTTGAGGAGGATTTCGGGCTTCTCCCTTTTGGATTTTCAGAAATGAGGTTCATGGTTGTAGAGACAAACCCAAAAAATGCTGTCATCATATCAGAGGATACAAGGATTAACCTGAATCCCCAGGCAGTTGAGTTAAAGGAAGACAAAATCCCTGAAGTTACTTATGAGGACATAGGCGGGCTGGATGAGCCAATAAGAAAAATAAGGGAAATGGTAGAGCTTCCCATGAAAAAGCCGGAATTGTTTGAAAGGCTGGGAATAGACCCCCCAAAAGGGGTTTTGTTGTATGGTCCTCCGGGAACAGGTAAGACACTGCTTGCAAAGGCTGTTGCAAATGAAACAGACGCCCATTTCATATTGTTGAATGGTCCTGAGGTCATGAGCAAGTGGGTGGGCGAGGCGGAGAAAAAGATAAGGAGCGTATTTGAGGAAGCAGAGAAAAACGCCCCTTCAATCATTTTCATTGATGAGATTGATGCAATTGCGCCGAAAAGGGAAGAGGCAATGGGGGAAGTGGAAAGGAGGGTTGTTGCCCAATTGTTGGCAACAATGGATGGAATGAAAGGAAGGGGGAAAGTGGTGGTAATTGCAGCAACAAACAGACCGAATGCCCTTGACCCGGCATTAAGAAGACCGGGAAGGTTTGACAGGGAAATAGAAATAGGCATACCTGACAAAAAAGCAAGGATAGAGATATTAAAGATACATACAAGGGGAATGCCGTTAGATAAGGATGTTGACCTGGAAAAAATAGCAGACATAACTCATGGTTTTGTGGGAGCGGACTTGGCTGCGCTTGCAAGGGAAGCAGCAATGAATGTTTTGAGGAAGCTGGTTGATGAGGAGAAAGTGGAGTTGTATAATGACACTCCCCTATCAAAAGAAACCCTTGAAAAAATGAAAGTCAGCATGGATGATTTCAAAGAGGCACTGAAAAATGTGCAGCCATCTACAATGAGGGAAGTCCTTATAGAAGTGCCAAAAGTCAGGTGGAATGATATAGGGGGATTGGAAGAGGTCAAGCAGGCATTGAAAGAGGCAGTTGAGTGGCCGTTGAAATATCCCGACTCTTTCAAAAAAATAGGCATAGAGCCGCCAAGAGGAATACTTCTGTATGGTCCGCCGGGAACAGGAAAAACACTGCTTGCAAAGGCTGTTGCAACAGAATCAGAAGCAAATTTCATATCAGTAAAGGGCCCTGAGATTTTCAGCAAGTGGGTGGGGGAGTCAGAAAAAGCAATAAGGGAGATTTTCAGAAAAGCCAGGCAGGTCGCTCCATGCATTGTTTTCTTTGATGAGATTGATGCAATTGCTCCGAGAAGGGGGCTTGAAGGGGGCGCAAGAGTGTCTGAAAAGGTGGTGAACCAGATACTCACAGAAATCGATGGTGTGGAAGCCCTTTCAGATGTTGTAATAATTGCAGCAACAAACAGACCTGACATAATTGATCCAGGATTATTGAGACCGGGAAGAATTGACAAAATGATACTTGTGCCATCGCCTGATGAAAAAGCAAGGTTGGAGATATTCAGAGTCCATACAAAGAGCATGCCACTTGACAAGGATGTTGACCTGAAAAAACTTGCAAAAATGACTGAAAATTATTCAGGTGCAGACATTGCTGCTTTATGCAGGGAAGCAGGCATGAATGCATTGAGAAGGGACAAAAAAGCAAAAAAAGTTCTTTGGAAGGACTTTGAGCAGGCAATTGAAAAAATAAAGCCGAGTATATCCAAGGACCAATTAAAATTTTATGAAGAATTCAACAAAAGGTTGAGCCAGATAGAGACAGAAGAACACAATTACGTTGGTTAAAATGCATGAGGAAAAACTTGTTAACATAATACCAACATTGACATGGGAAGGAGTAATCAGGGATATTGTAAAAAAGGAGAACATGGACCCGTGGGACATTGATATTGCTGAACTGACAAAAAAATTCTTTGAAAGAATGGATGAAAAGGACATAAAACTCTATGGAAAGCTCCTTTTGACTGCCTCCTTCCTTCTTCGAATGAAATCAGAAATGATTGAGGAGAAATATGAGTACTACCTTGCAGATTTGGCGGGTGCAATAGAATTGAAAGAGATTTTTGAGGAACCTGATGTGAAAATCTTCCCAAAACTCACCCCAAAAAGGAGGAGAAAAGTAACAATTGAGGACCTGTTGATTGCACTGAGAAAGGCAATGGAAGTTGAGGAAAGGAGGAAGATGAGGAGGAGTGAGAGGGAAAGGAGCAGGAAAATAAGGGAGATGTTCAAGAGCATTGATATAGAGGAAAAAATGAGGAAATTGTATTCAAGAATTACTGACTTTTTCAAAAGATTTGGAAAAAACAGGGTTTCGTTTTATGAAGTGACCCAGAGCAGGGAAAAAGAGGATGTCATATGGACATTCATACCCCTGCTCCACCTTGCCTCACAGGGCAAATTGGAAATAATACAGGAAATACCTTTTGGTGATATTTATGTTGAAAAAACAGATTGAGGCTCTTGTGTTTGCAGTGCAGGACGGATTGACAACAAAAGAAATAGCTGAAAAACTTGGAAAAAAGGAGGAGGACATAGAAAAAATATGCAGGCAGCTGTCAGAGGAGTATAATGACAGGGGGTTCAGGATGATTTTTGAGAGCAATAAGTGGAAAATGATAATAGAGCCAGAAATGACAGAGCTTGTAAAAGAAGTTACTCCAATGGAAATGCCAAAATCAATTGTCAAAACGCTTGCAACAATTGCTTATTTCAACCCAGCAATCCAGTCAGACATAATAAAAATAAGGGGAAACAAGGCATACGAGCACATAAAGGAACTGGAGAGGAGGGGGTTCATAACTTCAAAGCCATTTGGAAAAACCAATAAATTGAAGCTAACAGACATTTTTTTTGAATATTTTGACATTAAAAGAGGAGAAGAAAAGTATTTATTTAAAGAAAGAAAAACAAAGAACATAGGTGATTGATTTGCTGAAAATGAAAAGAATCACGGAGATGTATGGAAAAGAGGTATATACAGAGGAAGGAGATTATTTTGGCCAGATTGATGAAGTTGTTGTAGAAAAAAACAAGGTTGCTGGATGGAAGGTCAGGGCAACAAGGGGCTCGCTCCTGTCAAGAACACTTGGCGGAGCAAAGGGGGTTTTGATTCCGCATCAGCTTGTGAGGGCAATAGGAGACATAATGATTATTGCAAGGTCCACAATAACAGAAGAGACAGAATCCTCTTAAATCTCGTTCTTATAATAAAGATGTAAAATGAAATATAGAACAACCAAGGACATAAAAATACCTGAAAAACTCATAGACCAGGTCATAGGCCAGGATAATGCTGTTGATATAATAAAAAAGGCAGCAAAACAGAGGAGAAATGTGCTGTTAATAGGAGAGCCGGGAACAGGAAAATCAATGATTGGACAGGCAATGGCGGAGCTTCTTCCAAAAGAAAATCTTGTGGACATTCTTGCCTATCCCAACCCCAAGGATGAGGACAGACCACTCATAAGGACTGTTCCTGCTGGCGAGGGGAACAAAATAATTGCAAATATGAAAATGAAAGAAATTGCCTCGAGCCAGGACAGGGGATGGCTTTTTATGATTCTTTTGTTTGTGGGGCTTTCCATTTTCTCCTTCATATCTGACTGGTTCATCAATATGGAAACAAGCGAGATTTTGATTGCTGCTGACAGAATATCAAGCACAATGATTACAATCCTCATAATGATAATCGCCTCCCTGTTCTACCTGTCATATAAGATGAAGATAGGTAGGGAAAAACTTTTGGCACCAAAAATAATTGTTGACAATTCGGGAAAAAAAACTGCGCCATTCATTGATGCCACAGGACTGCATGCAGGAGCGCTTCTTGGAGACATAAAACATGACCCATTCCAATCCGGAGGCTTGGGAACACCTGCACATGAGAGGGTGTCTGCCGGCGCAATACACAAGGCACACAAAGGAGTGCTGTTCATAGATGAGATAGGCACTTTGAGACCTGAAATGCAGGTGGAATTATTGACAGCAATGCAGGAGAAGAAATACCCAATAACAGGAAGGAGCGAGAGGTCTGCTGGAGCAATGGTTCAGACAGAACCAGTGCCCTGCGATTTTGTTTTTATAGGTGCAGGCAACCCGGAAACATTGGGGAAAATGCATCCTGCCCTGAGGTCAAGATTAAAGGGGTATGGATATGAGGTTTATATGCAGTCATCAATGAAAGATACAAAAGAAAACAGGGAAAAATTGGCTGTTTTTGTTGCACAGGAAGTTGCAAAAGACAAAAAAATACCGCATTTCACAAAAAAAGCAGTGGAGGAAATAATCAATATAGCAAGAATAATGTCGGGGAGGAGGGGGTATCTTACCCTGAGATTAAGGGACCTGGGTGGGGTTGTCAGGGCAGCAGGAGACCTTGCAAGAGAGGAAGGAAAAAATGTTGTGGCTGCAGAGCATGTAAAAAAAGCAAGGAAAATTGCAACAAGCCTTGAACAGCAGATTGCTGACAGGTACATAAGGGAAAAGAAGGAATACCAGATAATCAGGACAAAGGGCTCTGTAACAGGGAGGGTGAATGGGCTTGCTGTTATAGAAAATTCTGACTCCGGCCTGATTCTGCCAATTGAAGCCACTTTAACTCCAAGCATGAACTCAAAACAGGGAAAAATAATAGCCACTGGAAAACTTGGAAAAATTGCAAAAGAGGCTGTTGAAAATGTGTCTGCCATAATAAAGAAGTATTCAGGAAGGGACATATCCAATTATGATATCCATATCCAGTTTATCCAGACATACGAAGGAGTGGAGGGAGATTCTGCAAGCATTTCTGTTGCAACAGCTCTCATATCCTCGCTGGAAAACATCCCAATAAAACAGGACATTGCCATGACAGGCTCATTGAGCATAAGGGGAGAGGTGCTTCCTGTTGGGGGGGTGAATGCAAAGATAGAAGCAGCAAAGGGCGCTGGCATAAAAAAAGTGATTATTCCTGAAATGAACAAAAATGATGTTTTTGTGAAAGGCATTGAAATAATTCCTGTATCAAATATTGGGGAAGTAATAGAAAATGCACTTGACTGGAGGGGAAGAAGCAGGAAAACATTAAAAAAGCTCCAGAAAATCTTTGACTAACATGTTCTATGATTCAAGAGGGGGGGAAGGGTATTCAGAGATAATAACACTTGAGAACAAGAATCTTGATGTTTTCCATGTTTATGGCAAAAACAAGGGGACCAGGTATGTTGACAGGGGCATAGGTTTTGCTTATGGCAACAAAAACAACCTTCTTGAAAAAGCAAAAAAGCTCTCAAAACTCTCTGATTTCAGGGGAAAATTTGTGGAAAAACCTGTTGTAAAAGAAAAGGTCAGGGCAAAATTTTATGATATTGACATAGAGGAAAAAATAAGATTTGTGAAAGAACTTGGGGGCATGATAAGGGGAAAAAACATCTCTTACAAAAGCATCACCTTCCAGTCATTGAGCTCAAAAAATATTTATGAGGATTCTTATGGGAGCGAGATAGAATACGAAAAAAACCTCATGCTGCTTTATGTCAGGATTTCCGGGGGAAAGGAATTGCAGCAATCCTTTTTCTCACTCGGCACACAGAAGGGATTCAAATTTTTTGAAAAGATTGGGCTTGAAAAAAAGGTGGACAAACTCATAAAAAGGCATGAAAAACTTCTGTCAGCAAAAAGGGCTCCAGCAGGGAGGCATCCTGTCATAATTGACCCTGTTCTTGCAGGCGTTTTTTTCCATGAAGCAGTTGGGCATGCATGCGAAGCAGATGCAATATTGAATAAGGCAAGCGTTTTTGCAGGAAAAAAAGGGCATAAAATTGCTCCGGAAATACTCAACATGTCTGATGACCCGAGCATAAAAGCATTCGGCCATTACAAGTATGATGATGAGGGGATAAAGGCAAAGGAGACAAAATTAATAGAAAATGGCGTGCTCACTGGTTTTTTGCATTCCCTTGAAACTGCATCAAGAATGAAAGAAGAGCCAACAGGAAATGGGAGGGTGCAGAATCCGAACAATTACCCCATTCCCAGAATGTCCAATATTGTCATTAAAAAAGGAGATTCTGGATTTGAAGAAATGGTGCAGGAAATGAAAGATGGGATTTACCTCATAGGCTCAAAAGGCGGGGTTGTGGAGCCATTAACAGGAAATTTCCTTTTTAATGCAGAATACGGCTATGTGATAAAAAATGGGGAGAAAAAACATATGATAAAAGACGTCTCCCTTTCAGGGAATATTTTAGAAACATTGAAGAACATAAAGCTCATAGGGAAAAAACCAATGATGTCCCCAAGAACAAGCTTTTGCGGAAAAATGGGGCAGAGCGTTCCTGTGAGCGAAAAAACACCTTTCATTTATTTGTCGGAGGCGGTCATAGGTGGATATTGAAAAAATAATAAAGCAAAAAGGGTATGATGTGGAAGTAAGTTACAGCCAGATATGGGAGGATTCTTTTTATTTTGAGGGAAAAAAATGCAAACACCCCTCCTCCTCATCCACAAGCTCCCTCATAGTAAGGGTGAGCAAAAATGGGAAAACAGGCACATGCACCACAAACTCCGGCAATTGGGAGGAATGCCTGAAAACAGCAAAAAAGATATGCAGGGTTTCAAAAAAAAGGGAATATTACGGAATCCCAAAAAAATCAAAATATGCAGAAATAAACACTTTTGACAGGAAAATCAGGGAAATGGAAGAGGAAGAACTGAAAAGAATGGGTGAGGAAATCATAGCAAAATCAAAAGCAAGGGTCATTGATGCAGAAATAAGGAAGACAATTGGAAAAACAATTTTTGCAAACAGCAATGGAATTTATGTTGAAGAAATGGATTCCACGCTCTCCTCCTCAATATCGGTCAAATCAGGGAATTCAATAGCATATGAGTCGCACACATCAAACAAAAAAGAAGATTTGACATGGATAGGTGAAAGGGCATCTGAGTTGTGTTTGAAATCAAAAGGCAAAAAAAAGGGCAAAACAGGAGTTTATGATGTTTTTATGGATTATTTTGCAATCTCAGACATTTTTTCCCTTTTAGCACCTTCTTTTTATGCAAACAACATACAGGAAGGGAATTCAAGACTGATGGGAAAAATTGGCGAGAGGGTTTTCTCAAAAAAGCTCTCAATAATTGATGACGGAACCTTAAAAAACGGGCTTTTTTCAGGAAAAGCTGACAGCGAGGGCGTGCCAAGGCAAAGGACAATCCTTGCAAAAAAAGGTGTGTTAAAGGGGTTCCTGTATGATTTCACCACTTCAAAAAAAGAGGGCAAAAAAAGCACGGGAAATTGCAGCAGCATATTGAAAAAACCCGGAATTTCCTGTTCAAACTTCATTATAAACAATGGCAGGAGAAAAACAGGGGACATGTTCTCTGATTTTGACGGCATTTATGTGAACATGCTTGTGGGCATGCACACAGCAAACCCTGTTTCAGGAGATTTTTCAGTGAATACAGAAAATGCTTTTCTAATAAAAAAGGGCGAGTGGATTCCATTAAAGCATGTGATGATTGCAGGCAACATATTCGAACTTCTCAACAATATTCAGGAAATAGGAAGGGAAAAAAGGCAGGAGTCCAATGTTATGAGCCCCCCAATAATATTTTCAAATGTGCAGGTCATTGCATAATTGCAAGAGGCATAATTTTTTAAATGGAGAGGGGGGTTTTTAATTCATAGCGGGGTAGAGCAGTCAGGAGTGCTCGTTGGGCTCATATTGAAACTTTTTAGAAAAAAGTTTCATCAAAAAAGGGAGACCCAAAGGTCGGTGGTTCAAATCCACCCCCCGCTATGTTTTTTTCTTCCAGATTATTCCTTTAATATGGAACAACAGATTACAGTATAGAATTTGCAAAAGCTATTTTTTTGATAGCAGCCAAAAACCCAATCAAAAAAAAAACAATGCTTTTTAATAAAAAAAGGATAGTAAGAACATGGCTGAGACAAAAGAGCTCCTATCAAGGGGCGAGAAATTGATTTTTGAGTGGAAAGGATTTGTTGTAACAAACCAGAGGTTGATAAAAAAGGGGGCGGGATTCATTTACCTTGACCAGTTGTCAGGAGTAAGGACAAGGTGGACGGGGAAGCCGAAATATTTGAAGTATGGCATAATCCTCTTTATAATTGGGTTTGTGCCAACGCTTCTTGAAATGACAGGAGTGAGCGATATCATAAACCTGTGGGCGGGCGTGGAAATTTCCTCTTTTTTTGGCATAATAAGCCCGCTCTCCATGCTCCTCGGCACAATAATTGTTTTTTTCAGCATTGTTGGGGTGAAAAAGACAGAATTCTGCGGACCAAACATAAAATTCAGTGTTTTCGGCGAGCCAGAGGAGTTCATAAAAAAACTCAATGAAGTGAAGTCAAAATTGATAGGTTAATTGCTGCAATAACCCATTTAAATCACAAATAAAAAAGAACACTCCCAAAATCCTTTATCCTATCCCCCTCTATTTCCACTCCCTCTTCCCTCAGGATTTCCCTCTTTTTCTTTTTTCCCTCCCTATACCCCCCAATTCTTCCATTCGACATAACAACCCTGTGGCACGGAAGATTCCTGCTCCTTTTGAGCATCTGACCCACCGCCCTCGGGCTGCTCCCTATTTTTTCTGCAATTATTTTGTACGTACATACCTTTCCTTTTGGAATTTTTTTGACTGCACTTTCAAAATCCATAACTTACTGATGCAAATAAAATTAATCTACTTTTCTAAGTTTTATGCGTGTTCAAAAAGCAAGATTTAAAAAAAACATCTTTTCCCATTAACTAGTAAAAAATGTGAGGGTGCAAAATAATGAGATTCTCAAAAAAGAGGGACAATACGGATGTTGCTGTTTCTATAATCCAGAATCTTGAAACAATGCTCAAATCTGGAGAAGTCGAAACAAAGGAAATAAAGAAAGAGGTAGAACGAGGGATTGATGAATTTCTTGAATCTGGTTTTGTTCCGGAAAGAGTGGGCAGGCAATATTATGTTGTTGTGAAAGAAATTGCTGAAGCACTTCTTGGGCTTCCTGAAGAGGAAAGGGGGAAGATTTTGAAAGAAAAATCTAAAAAAGCTATGAAAAAAATCGGGCTCAAAATAACTCCGCTTGATAGGGAGGATTTATTCAAAAAATTCAGCCATGCATCACACCCATCAGAAGTAGTTTATGCAATAACAAGGGACATTATAAGGCGTGTGGATAAAAAACTAGGAAGGCCATGTTCAATAGATGAGTTTTTGGGCAAAATGAAAAAAGTGGGTGTGGATACAAATATGTGGGGGCCTGTTGAATTCCTTGCAAAGTATATTATCCCACAAAGAGAGTTATATTGGAATGGGGTGCTTGAAGACATCCTTGCAGTGCCTACATGGGATTTAATGCTTTTTTCAAGGGGGGTGTGGGAACATCTTGCGCCATGGTGGATAATGGAATTTGAATTATATGACCCCCTTACAGGGAAAAGGAGGAACCTGAGGGAGAATCCGCTTTTTAGACTAAATCAAGGGGGGGATACTGTTGTTGATATTGAAAATGTTGAAAAATTCGAAAAAATAATGAAGAACCTTGCAGAATACGGGCTGCATGAAGCAATAGGTGTTGCAGAATATTTCCACTGGGAAACATCGCCAACAAAAAATGGTGATGGAAAGCAGAAAAACCCAAGAGAAAGAAAAGCATATGTAAATACTTCAATTGGAACGACAATGGATGATTATGAGATAAGTTCTTTGATTGCTGGGGTGCCTTTTGAATCAACAAACAACTGGTGGGACAAAAGGGATAAGAAAAAAAATAAATCATTGTGTATGGAGGATGCTCCGGAGGACACAAAAAGATTTTTGGATAAAAAAAAATTAGATAGTTTTCATGCAGGTGAAATAAGATTAAATGGGGGGACAGCGGCACTCAAATACTGGGCAGAGCATTCTCCCCCTGGAAAAATATGCTCCTTAAGAACAGCAATGTGCACATTAAATGGGGGCTATGAAGGAGTGCTGGACAGGGATGTGCTTGAGTTTATAGAAAAAGGGACAATATACGGGAGAAAAGTGACAACAGCAGATAAATTCATAGATGAAATCAAAAGAATGAAAAGGTAACAAAAACATTAATAACTTCTCTTTATTATGCAAAAGAATTAAAAGAATTGAATAAAAGATTAAAACATTTTTCCAACTTAGATATTAATAGGATAAATGATTTAAACGAGGGGGTTGGGATATTGGCGCGTGTTTCTTTTCATGAAAAATTTGGCAATATGTTTAATCTAAATAAATTAGATAAAAAATGGGTAGAAATACTAAAGGGGATGAGGGATTTGTATGGTTCTTAAATTATCTAAAAATTTTTTTAGGGCAGACGAAGAATGGTTAGATATTCGAGAAAAACACATATGCGAATATGGACATCTCGAAAAAGAATTAAGTAAAATCGATAAAAAACTGATTAACAGTTTTGGGGGATATTGAGGATGTTATGTAGAATAAAGATAATGAACCAACACAACTTCCTGCAATACCTCCACACAACCCTCAATTATTT
>CAZTVD010000001.1:8595-20167 GCA_964616955.1 Candidatus Woesearchaeota archaeon | reverse complement strand
TGCAGAAACTGCAATGATGATTTTAGAAGGTCAAAAACCAAAAGAAACATATAATTCAACAGTTGCAATTATTATTGTAATTGGATTAATAGCAATATTCATACCTGAGATTAAAAAATCTTTAAAAATAATATAAAAACCCTTGTGGTTTAGATGTGGTTCCTATGCATAATAAAAATCTTACATTAACTCAGAGAATATTACCAGTAATACTTGCATTATTCATCCTTTTATCATATTATATTTACAAAGGACAAGTAGATGAATTCTACCCATGGCTTGGAGAAACACTTATCGTCTATGCGTCATGGTTTTTTTTCATGAGAGTAATTGTTAAAACAATAATAGACCGTGAGTTTGATACAAGTTTCACATTACCCATGTTGATTGGAGCATTTGCTCTTACCATATCTATTATTCTATTCAATATGACACCAGAAGATATATTTCTAAAATTAATAAATGCAACAATTATCTGGTCAGTAATATACACAATTTATGGAAAATTGAAGGAGAAAATATCAAATGGATAGTATAAAAACATTGACATTCTTTGGCATATTTGCAGTAATATCTTTTTTACTTTTGACAAGTTTAGACCCTACGCTTATTCAAACCCTTGAAGAACATCCTGAGTATCTTTATGCCTCTGTTGGCGCTGGAACAAGTATGTATCCTGAAATTAAAAATGGAGATATACTTATCATACAAAAAAAAGATAGTCCAGTTTTTTCAATTAACATTGGTGACATCATTGTTTTTAAAGATTTGAATGGTAAAAATGTGGCACATAGAGTAGTAGGTATAAATAACAATAAATATCTTGTAAAAGGAGACAATCTTCCTGAACCAGATGGTTTCGTGGAGTATGATGATATAATCGGCAAAGTAGTAGATATTATCCATAGAAATAATTTCATAGCGAGATTATATGTGGAGGGGAAACTATGAAGAAAACACTTTGCATTGTTTTTATATTGTTTTTAACATGTTTCTCTCCAATTACATCCACCTATATTGTTGTAGATGAAAATTTCGAATCATTAGATGATGAATATGATTTTAAAGCAACAACAGTAAATACGACTCAAGGAATATCTATCAATCTTTCATGGAATAAAGAAATATATGACAAGGTATTAATCAAGAGAAACACCACTGAACAAGTATATGAGAAACAATTGAATTATTCAGGGGGATTTGATGTTGTAGATGCAAATACAACTGTGGCACAGATTTTTACTTTACATCATGCTATGGGATTAACAGCTGTTAGTGCGTATATAAATTATTCAGGGTCACCTGATTGTAAAGTGGAAATAAGAACAACAACGGGCGCACCATCTGTTCCATCATCTACTATTTTAGCTGAACAAAATTTCACTCCAACACATAATGGATGGATACAAATTAATTTTACAAATACTATTTTTTTAACAGCTGGGGAATATGCAATTGTTTGGCGTAACTCAAATGAAGACCCATTATATGTATATTATAGTGCAAATAATACTTATTCAGATGGTCATCGTGTGATGTCAATAGCAGGTTCAGATTTTTATGGCGGGGATGTTGAAATATCAAACGCTGATTATATCACTGGATGTGACAAGGATTGTGATGATTTATTCCCTCCGATGTATGAATATTTCACTATACCTGAAGGTTGCTCATTTTATTTAGAAGATATTCAACTTCTTCTTAAAACAGTATGTTGCGGACCTGATGATTGCAACTGTCCAACAGGTCCATTAAATGAACAAACAAACTGTGGCTGTAATTCAACTGAACCAATGGCGATGTATACGCCAAAAGTTCAATTGGATGGAATACATATAGCTACTTGGAGAGACCCATATTGGGGATGGCACAATATACATTTTTCAACACCAGTATATATGGAAAATGGAACAACACATTATATCCAAGTTGCTTGGGGTGATACATGCTCACCTCGTTGTGCATATTGCCCGTGTGTTTGCTGGGGAATAAACAGCAAAGGGCATCTTTATAAATTATTTGGAGAATATGATATTGGTCAAGGACCAGACCTTGCGTTTAAAACACATGGATATGGACCACCAAAGGAATTAACAAATGGAACTTTAGTTTATTTCGGAAATGGGACATCATTCTTGGATTATAATGTTACAAACAATACACGATATTATTATACTCTCAGAGGAGTAGATGGTGGTGCCATTCAAAAATATGAACGTTTTGAGTTATTTAATGACAAGATGGGAACTGCAAAGGGCACTACATGGCTTGCTGAAGAATTTAGAATAGGTTCTACGGGATTAGATGAAGATTTTTATATATATTCTGTGAAATTAAAACTTAAAAAAGAACAGGGGACAATTAATGATTTAATTGTAGGAATACAAGCAGTTGATAATAATCATTTCCCCACAGGTGATGATTTAATTCAAACCTCAATAAACGGAGATTCATTATCCTTTAATTGGAATTGGGTGGAATTTATATTTCCAGACCCTTTTAAATTTAAATTTGATAAAGATACAAATTATGCAATAGTCCTCAGATGCCCTAATTCAACAACAGGACCTATAGATGGCGTATCATGGGGGTTGTATTTTGGAAGTGATAAATATTCTGGTATAGCAGCAAACTCATATGATAGTGGTTCTTCATGGTCAGAGCAGAGCAATAGAGATTTTGATTTTCAGATATGGGGTTTTAATGCAACTTTTGGAAACACAAGTTATGCTTGGAATGTAACAGCAGATACAATCTCTCCATCTTTTGATGTAACAGTATCTCCTAAATATCAAGACCTTGGCGGGGCTGTAAACATTACATGCAGAGTAACTGATAATTTCGGAATAAAAGGAGAACCAACACTTACAATTGATGGACCTGGGACATATCATGATGTTGATAACATTTCAATGAATTATAATAACAAAACAGATACTTATTGGTTTTTAGATAATTATATTTTCACTGGCAATTATTACTTTACGATATATGTTGATGATGTATCTAATAATCATGGTTTTTATTCAGATAGATTCAGGATACAAGGATGGATTGATATTTATGATGAATACCCAGAGGATGGTGCAAAAAACATTCCAATTTCTACTATTCTTGGTTTATATGTTAATTGTCTTGATGGCGATTCACAACTTCTGGATATATATTATACATCTAATGTTACAGGTAACTGGGAGATAATCGGTGCAAATCTATCAGTTCCAGGTGGTGAAAGATGGTATCAAATGAGCAGTTATGGTGTTGTTGAATCACCATATGGCGTCACAGTAAAATATCAATTATCTGATTTTAATAATAAAATATATCATTCGAATAGTTGCCCAGGTAATAACTTAGGTGAAATAACAGGAGTTACTGTAGCTTCTGATACATGGAAAGGCTATATAAAACCAATTTTTAATGGAGAACGATATGGCAATAAAACCTATCTGTCGCCTGATGTTAATATTTCTATCTATGAAGATGAAAAGGCACCTACACAATGGGCATGGGATGATGTTAAAAATCTTGATATCTGGGTGGATTCACAAACGGCTGAAGATATTTATTTAATAGTCACATATAACATGAGATATGGCGAAAATCTAAAGATATATTGGGCTCTTAATGTAACAGATGGGCATATATGGAAAAATGAAACACATTATTTTACAACAGTTGCAAAAACACCTGTTATTTCAAATATATTTCCTGAAGATGTAAGCATTTCTGAATATTTACATCCAACATTATCAGCAGATGTTGAAGACCCAAATGGAGATTTAATGAATATCAGTTTTTATTACCTCAATGAAACAAGTAATTGGACGCAGATAGGTTCTACTCAAACAGGTTATAATGGAACATACACTCAGAAATATACTGCTGAAACCAATTATAGTGGGGAATATATATGGAAGATAGTAGTAAATGATGGAATAAATGAAGCAGAGAAACAAGCTCGTTTCGCAATTAGAGATATGCAAGACTCACCTATAAATTTCACAGCAACTCCTATTAATTCTTCTGCAATTCATCTTGAATGGGAGCTTGATGAACATAGCGATAGAACCATGATAAAACGAAGAACTGATAGATTTCCCTCTTTTGAAGACCCTGGTTTTATTTATGAAGGATATGGTAATCATACAATTGATGATAGCATTACACCTGGGACGGGTTATTATTATCGTGCTTTTACTTATAACGAAACAGATGAAACATGGTCTTGGAATTATTCATGGGCTGTTGCATTAGCACCACCTGCCCCACCAACAAATTTACAAGTAAAAACAATTGCGTATAATCAAACAGAGATAACATGGACACCAGGTGTAGGAGCAAATACAACATTTATTTACAGAAAGAAAGGGAGTTACCCTTCATCAATAACTGATTCACAAGCAACATTAGTATATCAAGGGTCTAATTCATCTTTTATTGATACAGGACTCGGAGGGAATATAACCTATTATTATCGTGCTTGGTCTTGGTGTGAAAAATATCTAAAACATGATGATAATGTTTCATATTATTACTCTGAATATAGTGTTACAAATGCAAGTGCTTATAATACAACATTTGTTGGTCCACCAACTTTGATTCCAAGTGTGATAAATATTGATAATAATTCAGCAACTTTAAAAACATATGTAATGTCGGATGGTGGAGAAATTTCTACTTGCGGGTTGTATTATGGTCCATATCCAAGAACTAATGATATTAATGTAACAATAGGAACATATGTAACAAATGATACATATACATATGATTTAACAGGTTTAACAATGGCAGATACTTATTTTTTCCAACCATGGGGTTTCAATACTTATGGTTTTACAACAGGAGATGTATTCATTTTTTCAACAAAACCATATGAGCCTGCAACGTTAAGTGCTGTGTCAACAGAGTCTAATGAAATTTTTTTCACATGGATGCCAGGTGATGGAGCAGATACAACATATATCCGATACAAAGAAGGAAGCTACCCTGTGAATGTAACAGATGGTTATCTTGGATATAACGGAAGTGGGAATTTCGGAACAGTATCAGGATTAAAAGGAAATACTTCTTATTATTTCCGTGCATGGTCGTATAATGCAACATCTAATGTTTTTTCAAATTACTATGCTGATTCATATGATACAACATATGTAGGGATACCAACGGTCAGCGTGATACATCCCCCAGATGAAATAGAAGACACCTCTGCGATTCTAAAAGGAGTATTGGATTATGACAATGGAGATGCCTGTTTAGTTGGTTTCAGATATGGTTTTAACCCTGGTTCATATGTATATAATGTAACTGTTGGGGTTTATACAACAGGCGCTTCTTTCTCAAAAAATGTAACCAATTTGTTTTGTGGAACAACATATTATTATCAGGCATGGGCAAAAAATAGTTATCATTTTAACCATTCCGCTGAATATCATTTCAATACAAAACCTTGTGCACCTGTTAATTTTGTAGCAACACATTGGGGTGCAACAAGAATGAATCTAACATGGGATGATACACCTGGTGCTGATAAAGTATTGATTGTAAGAAAAGAAGGAAGCTACCCTGCAAACATGTCAGATGGTATTACAAGATATTTTGGTAATGATATTTATTATCATGATTATGAATGGTATCCTTTACATGAAGGAACAACTTATTATTATCGTGCTTGGTCATACAATGAAACTTTTGATTTTTATTCAAATAGTTATTCATCAAGCAATGATACAACCAGTTATTTACCTGTGCTTACAGATGAAACACCACAGGATAATTCAACAAATATCAATAGATACCCGTTTTACAGCATTCAAGGGTATGGTAATGGATTGCTGAATGTAACTATTTACAATGCTCATCTGTTGAATAGAAGCCATGAAAGACTTGGAGACCATGGCAGTGGAAGTGGCTATGTCAAACTATACAAAAGAGAATTCGCTGACCCTATAAATAAAACAGGACGGGTTTATACTACTATCAGAACAGGCATCTTAAGCAAACGAGGAGGATGGGGATGGCATACTACATGGGCATATACCAAAGACAGATATGGAAACTACAGATGGTATTTTAGATACCGCATAGTGAGACATTTTGTTATTACTAACGTAAATGGAGGTGGAGCAAAAATTCAATCGTGGAAGCCAACTATTTGGTTAGATGACCCAATGTTAATCAGTGGAATATATGTAAATGCGAATAGGGGTCATCGTGATATAATTAATCAAAAAGAAGGATATCAAGGTTATAGATTTTATATGAAATTTGATTATCATGATTATAAACTTAATGAATGGCGAACATCATCTTATGAAAAACCAGAATGGGGAAGCGGTTATTTATACACTGATGAACCAGTTATCGTCGATGCAGTTAGAGTATATAAAATTGCAGAAAAAATAAATGAATCCGCCGCATCATCTGTTGTAAATTGGGATAATAGAGTTAATTACATTACATGCATACCCCCTACTAAAATACATCAGCAGAATATTACTAATGGACAGTATGTGAGTTTTATATCTAATCAGAATCTTTTAAATACTACATATTATTGGTGCGGAGTGATTAATGATTCACTTGACCTTGGTTTTTCAAAAGTTTTTAAGTTTACAACTGAAAAAATAATAATAAATAACGAAACACCTGCTAATAAAAAATTATTAACTGATAAAGATATAGACCATGATTGCTCTGTTACTGTTAATCATACTGGCGGGGATTTAATGAACATTAGTTTTTATTATAAAAATAATAGTAACTGGGTCCTCGCAAAGACATATGCTAATGTGCCTAATGGGACATATAATTTCACATATGAAAATAGTTACATGTATGGACATAGGTATTATTGGAAGGTAACAGCAGAGGATGGACTTGATTCATATACTAAAACATATTACTTTGATGTAAGAGGAGCATATGCTTTTGCACCTGAATTTACGATAGAAGTAATTAATCTTACTAAAATATATTTATATGATATCTATAGTAATGATTTTGCCGATTCAATACTTTTGACATATAGCACATCAGGTTTCCCTACAGACCCAGATGATGGAATATTACTTTTTAACAGTAGCATAATCCATGAATATAATCACACTGGATTATCACCATATACAAAATATTATTATTCAATGTTCTCATGGAATAAAACAGATGACATATATACCGGGAGAACAAAATCAGCAAGAACTTTCAGACCAGAAATAATCTCTATTCAAACATCTACAATAAATACAACGGGCATTAGAATACAAAATTTATCAGGTAACAACTTTACAAACAGCATAATGATAAGATATAAAGAAGATACTTATCCTGTTAATGAAACAGATGGTTTTTTTGTAACAAATTTAACTTACACAGGTAACGAATTACAATATGACCATTACGGATTAATATATAATAAAACATATTACTATCGGGTTTTCGCTTGGAATGAAACATTAAATTACTGGGGTGAAAATCAAACAATAATAGGTAAAACAAATGGACCACCAAAAGCCTATAATGAATACCCGCCAGGTGGTTCATACGGAATCGATGTCAATACAAGTATCTCCATAACTGTAGAGGATTTTGACGGTGGAGATATGGATGTTTATTTCAGAACAAATGAAACAGGCAATTGGATAACTTTTGCTAATTGGACACAAGTAAAAAGCGGTTCAACTGTATCAACTCTTTCTCATCCTTTTCATCTGCAGGAACAATTACATATATGGGCTGTAAATGTAACAGATGGCACATTCTGGTATAATGCCACTTTTAATTATACATCTGGAAGTTTACCAGTTGTTACAAATATCACTTGGGTTGCAAATACAACATCAATCTTCTTACATTGGAATAAACTATATGGTTCAGACCAGACATTAATCCGCAGAAGCAATATAACATATCCTATAACAACAACAGATGGAGAATTAATATATTTCGGACCAAATGAAACAATAAATGATACAAATCTAACACCTGGAGAATTATACTATTATACATTCTGGGGATATAATAACACAAGTGGTGAATACAGTATTGAAAACACCACTCTTTTAACATTGACAAAACCACTGCCACCGAGCAACATATCAGCGTTACCTCAATCACATAGAATAATAAACATCTCATGGGATATGGGCAAAGGTGCAACTAAAACACAAATAATTGCAAAACTTGATTTTTATCCACAAAATTCATCAGATGGAACACCCATATATAACTCATCAAAAACATATTATCTACATAGCAGCCTCAAACCAGATGATTATTTCGTTCCATATCCTGCAGAAAATGGAACAAACAACATAGGTGTTTATCCGATAGATGGAGACCCATTTAATTATTCATGTGACAATGACACTTCTACTAAATGGGACCCAGATTCACAACAAGATGGCACTTTCTCATATATATTAAAAGAGCCACAGAGATTAGTAGGAGTAAATATGTTATTCCAAGATTTTTATAACGACCCAGGCGCAACATGGAATGCAAATATCACTAAATTAGAAATACAAGAAAATGGAACAACATGGTATACCGAATGGACGGGTAAAAAATATAATACAGGGACACAACCCGAATGGTGGAATCACACCTTATCCAGAATATATGAAAACGTAACAACAATTAGATACACTGCACATACAGCTTTCATACAACCAAACATATATGAAGTAGTAATAGGAAGACTTGGATATAGATATAAATACATGTTAACAAGTGTTACTACAAAAGGAGGACTTATACAATATAGCAACCCTGTATTTATTTCAGCAAGAACAGATAACACACCATATAATTCCAAGCCTAAACTGAAAAATGAAACACCACCTGATAATATAACAAAAGCAGAACCATGGGCTTCCATCAGCATAGATGTATATGATGACCAAGGTCAAACAGTAGAACTCAACCTTCAAACAAATTTCTCAGGGACATGGCAAACAATAGCAACAGAATATGGTTTAAATGAAACAGTAACATTTAATTTACCAAGATGGGGCTTTAGAAAAGATGTATGGTGGCGTGTAATTGCAAACGACCATGCAGATGTAGACGACTCCTATTTCTATGCAGGAACAAACCTTAATGAAACAGGAGTATTCTACTTCCATACTCGTAAAGAATATGCAGACCCCTATTGGCAATTAATAGCACCACCCAATGCAACAAATACAGATTTAATTCAATTTATAGACAAATCAAATAATGTTACGAAACTATGGTGGAAAGCAAATGGTATTACTATAAAAAATATGACATGGGCTTCTATACATCATCCTCCTTTTAACCTATCAACATATTTCGTAAGTAACATATGGCAGTTTACACTTGAAGTTGAAAATGAAACAGATGCAGGATATATTTTCTCAAAAACATATAATTTAACAATTGACAGAAATCTCACATTTTATAAAACAAATCAAACAGGAATAAACTATATCTGTTATCATCTTGCAAATAAAACAACAGCTCAACAATT
Source organism: Candidatus Woesearchaeota archaeon (assembly GCA_964616955.1). Taxonomy (GTDB): domain Archaea; phylum Nanobdellota; class Nanobdellia; order B33-G15; family B33-G15; genus CAZTVD01. The sequence continues at coordinate 10,674 of CAZTVD010000001.1, read as the reverse complement.
CATAAATGACTTCCAAATACCATCTGGATGGTGGATTCATAAATATAATGTTACAACACAGGAATGGGATAGCGTCTGGGTGGACCAAATATACAACAATTTTGATATAAACCCATGGGATGTAATAGTAGTTGTAGGTGGAAAACAACTAACAAGAAGAATAAATATAACTGAAAAAGTAAACACAGAACAAATAATTAACATAAATCAAGGAATATCTTATGTTGCTTGGAGTGGTTTACCAACTACTTTATTAAATCTTTCAATAGGGCTTGAAAACGGAGATTGGATTCATGTATATGACACGTTACATAACAAATGGAATAGCCGATGGATTGGATATGCACTTGTAGGAGATGATATTGAAATAAAACCATATGATGTCCTTGTCTTATCAGCAGGAGGACCAAGAACAATAAAAATAGGCATAGGAGTATGAAAAAGACAACCGTAATATTAATCGCAATATTATTCTTTTTTTCATCAACAGCCTATTCTATACCTCAACCAATAGGTGTAGGTGGACAAATAAAAATCAATGGAGTGCCAGTAAACGGTGTAGAGGTTACAATTAAAAACCTAAACACAGGGGAAACACATACAGCCATTACTAAAACAAATCAACAAGGAAAATCAGGTTTCTATGCAACAGTAATTGATTGTTTAAAAGGGGATAGCATTCAACTCAGTATCTCTTACAATGGCAATCTGTATACAAAAATAGAAACAGTGGATTTCTCTCAACCAACAATTTGGATTAATCTTTCAATTGAAACCACATCTGAACCACCAGGGGCTGGAGATAATAATCCTTCTCCAATCCCCAATGGCAACCATGCTCCAATTGCAGATTTCACATATACCCCATTAACAATCTATCCTAAAACAGTTATAACATTTAGAGACAATTCATCTGATTTAGACAACGATATTATATCATGGACATGGACAATTGAAAATAATATTTTCACTGGAGCAACGATAACCTATGCCTTTCAAGAGCCAGGCAATCACACAGTAACACTTGTAGTAACAGATAAAAACAAAACAATGAGCATTAGACAAAAAAAGATATATGTAGTTTCAAACGGAAATGCAACAGAAACACCCTCTGAAAATATAACTATTTTCATACAAGTGAAAGATGATAAAAACACCCCATTATCTAATGCTATTGTTGAAATCTATAAAGATAATTCGCTTATACAAACAGTCTATACAAACGATGAAGGAATAGCTTCTACCTCTCTCCCTCAAGGGACATACACAATACAAGCATACCATTCTGACGAATATCAATATCTTACACATACATTTTTCTCAAATAATGAAAATATAACAGTATTTTTATCAGGAGATAATAATGTAATTATTCCTACTCAACCTACTTCTTCTACGCCAAACTGGATATTGCTAATCGGAGTTTCAATAACTCTTTTTACTATAATTTTTTTATTTATTGGGAGGTGGCGTAAATGGATTTAAAAAAAATTGTTTTACTTTTTTTAATAGTCTCCTCTGTATTTGCATTTGCGTTCTACCTCCCCTCCTCCCCTATGACTATTCAATCCATGTCCCATCCTGTAGGAATAGCAGGATATGTTAAACGGACAAATGGAGATATAGTTCCAGATGCTTTCGTAACTGTAGCAGGTCAAATTGTTAAAACAGATGATACAGGTAGGTTTATTGTTACAACAACAGCATATGATGGACAAAAAATAGAAATAAAAGCAACATGGGAAGGAATAACAGGCTCAACTATATTAACCGTGGATTTGAGTAAACCAACACAATGGGTAGATGTAATAATTGGTGATTTCACTCCATCTTTTACTTGGACACCTAAAAATCCACAACCAAATGAGACAATTAATTTTAAAGATACATCGAAAGGACCAATTATTGCGTGGTCATGGAAATTTAGCGATATGACCACAACAGTTTCACAAAGAAATCCAACGCATGTATTTAGGTCGGAGGGGACTTATTCAGTAATCTTAACTGTAACAGATGACATAGGAACCACAAAATCTACTACAAGGCAGGTTATTGTAAAAAACCCTCCGACCTATTATA
>CAZTVD010000001.1:7323-8585 GCA_964616955.1 Candidatus Woesearchaeota archaeon | reverse complement strand
AGCAGTTGGTAGTTTAAATTTTTCTGGTGGTCCAATTAAAACAAAACCTGCTGGTTGCTCCGTATCTGTTTGTCTTGCTGTTGGCTTATTTTCAAATGAATTAACATGTAAACCACCTGAAAACTCTGGTGAAACAGGAGAATTACAATATGAGAAATTATTACCTGGAACATATACCATATCAGTAGGTAAACCTGGTTATATCTATAAAACAATCACTCTTAATTTGGATTCAGATAAAACAATCATAGTAGATTTAACTTCTGAAGAAAAAATCAATCCTTTCATACTCATACTGGGAGTAATTATAACGGCATCAGTTCTTGTAATAATTGTATACATTATCAGGAGAAAAAACAAATGAGAATGAGTCATAAAATAAAAACAATTCTGCTTTTATTTCTTTTAGTGATAACTTTATTTCCAGAAAATATAGAAGCAGATGTAGGGCATCCAATTGCAGTAGTTGGATATGTCTATGATAGGTATCATTCTCCTGCTGATGCGGATGTGAGAATACAGAATGCTCAAACAGGGGAAGTAGTTTTTACCACTACAGATGCAACAGGCAGATATTATAAAGCAATAACTGCTTCTCAAGGAGATAAAATAGTTGTTTTGGCAACTAATAAATCAAATATAAATGAAGAAGGAACTAAATATCAATATGCAAATCTTTCATGGTTAACTCATTGGATTAATGTAACCATGGAAGTAAAAACATGGGGTGGTGGAGGAACTCCGCCACCAAGTCCTGTAGAAATTCCAAATATCATTAAAATACCAGAACCGAAACCTCCGAAATATCCAGTTGGTTATGATGTATCTCTTATGTATGATTTATTAAAAATAACTTCTTTGTCGAATTCCGATGCAAGTGTAACAGTATTAGTGATAGATTCAGGTGTTTATCCTCGTATTTTTGTAAACAGGGATAATGTAGAAATAGATTTATCAAAAATAGAATTACGGTTCCATCCTTCTTTTAAAACAGGAATTGATGTAAATGGTCATGGAACTTTTACAAATTATCAAATTGCATATATTTTGCAAACAAAAATCCCTCATGCTAAACAGATTTCTTACCGTATGTTCGGAACATCTGGGGAAACAACATCTGAAATTTTTTTAACAGCTCTCCAAGAAATTGAAAAAATTAATCCAGATGTTGTAAGTATATCTGTTGGAACAGCAGGTAATCCAAATGATGTTTATTCAAAATTAATTAATGAATGTAGGCGAAAAGGCATAATCGTGGTTGT
>CAZTVD010000001.1:662-7313 GCA_964616955.1 Candidatus Woesearchaeota archaeon | reverse complement strand
CGCTCTTCCGATCTGGTTGTATCTGCTGGTAACTACGGACCTAAACCTAAAACACTAACATCACCAGGTGTATCAGATGGAGCTATTGCTGTCGGCTCATTTGATTTTATGCAGACAAAAACATTTGATGATGATGTTGTTTCAACATGGAGTAGCCGTGGTCCAGTAGCAGGCATTAGCCCCAAACCTGATGTAGTATCACCTGGTGAATCTATCTATGGTCCTTGGGTTTCTCAAAATAGTATTAAATCAGGAACTTCAATGGCTTGTCCTATTATATCAGCAGGGACAGCACTTGTAATAGCAAACAATAAAGGCATGTATGACCTTGTTAAGTTATTATATTTCTGGGATAAAAGCATAGTTGCAGATGCATATGAAGAAGCACTTAAAGAAAGTTGTATTCATAAAGGAGATGAAAACAGTTGGGGTGCAGGTATACCACAATTTGATAAAGTAAACGCAATATATGCATCAAAATTAACTATGTTGTTGATAGGATGGATATTAATAATCGGCATATTTATTTCAACCGTAACAGGCATAACTATATTTCTAAGAAAAAAATTTATACTCTAAAACGATATAATATATTTTAGCCAAGGAGCTTGGTTTTGCGGAGCCGTTCACAAGCATCTTTGGTTAGGGCGGTGTGATTATTTTAAAAAATAATCTCAATCTCACCACCTTTCACCGCCCTGTTTTGTATACGATTTTGTAGTATTCTTTATAATAATAAAACTACATCTCTATATTTGATAAAAATGGATATAGGAGTAGTATCTACAGACAAACCATGGACAATGCTCGTCTTCGTTCTGGTAGCAATCAACGCAATAGTAGCACTTAGCTCTCTTGTAGGAGTATCTACACCACTTGATAGCTTCACAACACAACCCTCGATGTTCATCCCAGATATAGAACCTGCAACAACATTGCCACAGGGTGTAGACCCACAAGCGTTACCATCTGCTGCAACTACAACCATAAACGGTGCCGCAATTCTACTGCTCGCCCTCAATATGTTAATCCTCTATGGATTAACAAAGGGACATGTTTGGAGTTGGTGGCTGTTAACCTTCACGGCACTAACTTCTGTAATCGTAGCAGTAATAGGTGCCATAAGTGGAGAACCATTATCCTTTATACCATTTGTTGTAAATGTGGTAATGGTAGCAGCACTTCTGAAAAAAGAAGTTGTCCAAACATACAAACCACAACTACAGATACTCCCACAAGATGGAGTATGGTAGACGAGTTTGTCCTGATATGAGGGGGGCATATTCGCCCCAAATTTATTTCCAAAAAGGGTGATTCATGGTAAAAGGAAAATTGCAGATAGTTTCCTTACTCTTCTTAGCTGTAGTGATAACTCTACCTATAACCAGTGGAGGAAATGAAAAAATCTACATCCCAATGAATAATAATGCTGTAACAGATATTGTAGTAACTCCTTCCTCATGGTTACATTATGAATTATTACTTGCTAATACTACATCTACTAATCTAACTGCCTTTACACTTGATAACAATGGCACTGTTCAAGTAGATGTAACAATAGTTGGAAACAATTCAGAAGGATGGATACTTTCAACATCACCAGGTTATAACCAATTTGTTATGAAATTTAGATTAAATAATTCAGATAACTGGATTCTTATAACTACGTCACCTATAGTATTCTGTTATAATCTTTCACATGATGAATATAAACAATTTGGATTACAACTCTCTCTTCCAACTTCTACAAGTGAAACAACAAAACAAAATTGGAAGATAACATTTACTGCAACAGCTGATTAAAATGAAAAAAATAATAAAAATCCTAATAGCACTTTTCGTGCTTACCTTCCCATATACAGTGAATGCTGGTAACACAGCACAAATAACAATGACCCTTGTCAATAACGCATCAGCAGATATTGATATCTCCCCTGGAATATGGCAACCAACAGCAGGTTTAGGTTCAAATGAAAACACAGGAGAATCAGGTTATTTTACTATATATAATAATGGAACTTTAATGGTAGATATATATATAAATGGAGAAAACTCATCAGATTGGACTCTTTCATCATTTTCTGGTCATGATACTTTTTCCCTTAAATATAATCTAACAGATGCAGGTAGTTGGACATCTGTAACTTTATCTCCATCGTTATTTATTAATAATTTTTCACATAACTCGTTTAAAACATTTGATTTATGGTTATATATGCCTTCATCTACATCAACAGAGAGACCACAGGCAACCAATGTAACTATAACGATACAGCCAACGTGATGTATACAAAATTGTCGATTAATATATATGTGAGAATGAAATTAATGTTAGTAAGTGCAGACCAAAAATGGGGGCAGAAAAAATGAAGAAATATATAGCAGGTGTAACCGCATTGGTATTAATGGCTTCTATGATACCTATGGTTAGTGCAGACCAACCAACACAAGTGATAAGCGTAACACTCACACCTGGTGGGACACTATCTATTACATGCAATCGAACTGCATGGGATGGTGAAGGAGCAGGTCTCGGCGAAACAGGAACAACAACACCAACTGACTCCTGGGGTAAAATCACGAATACAGGGACACTCAGAGCAGATATAACTGTGAAAGTAAACGATACCGATGATTGGACAGTTGAATCATCAGCTGGACTTGACCAGTTTGAGTTTTACATAAACATCTCAGGCAGTGGAGAATCACAGTTTACAGATGGTGGCACACCAATAACATTCGTAGATGATTTAGACAAAGACCAAGTGAAAAACTTCGGACTACGTGTAGTTATGCCAACAAGTTCAAGCACAAACAATGCACAAACCACAGAGCTAACATTTACTGCAACTGTAGGCTAAACACTTTAAAACTTGAGGTTAAATACCGAGTCGTTTGGGATTGGGTGGCAGGGATAGTGCACTATGACGGGGCAGGGACGGAATTCCCTGCAAAAAATTTGAGGTGAAAGAAAAATGAAAAAATACATAGCAATATTAATTGTTGCAATGATGATGTCATTAGCAATACCACTCGTAGGAGCAGATACTACAGATACTGCAACTATTACCGTTACATTCAATAACAACGCATATGTAGAGATAGATGTTTCACCATCTACATGGAATCCAACAAATGGTGTAGGTGGAGGTGCAGAGAATAAAACAGATTTCACACTTTACAACAATGGAACAGCATCAGTAAATGTAGAAGTAAAATGTAGTGATGCAAGTAACGGATGGCAAGTTGCAGATTTAGGGCAATCAGCTGGACATGATACTTTCAAAATGAGAGCATACTATACTGGCTGGGAAGACATAAATGATACCTATACAACTGGATGGATAACAAATTGGGTTCCAAGTGACGGCTCAAAAACAATAGGTTTTGAATATACACCGCCAACATCATCAAGCAATAGTGATGCAAATCCAACTGCAACAATAACAATACAAGCAACAATAAGCGGATAAAAAATAAAATCTTTCCAAAACTTTATTTATCTTTTTTTTATTATTGTTATCTATGAAATGGAAAATAATAACAATATTTCTTTTAACACTGATAGCAATCCCTTCTGTTAATGCATGGTCTATCAATCCTGCAAAATGGACTTTCTATAATGTAGATGACTATGAATTAAAACCAATTTCTTTTGATATTGATATCACTAATCCTGAGAATGGACCAATAAAAGTAAAAATAACCGTTATCGACCCAGAATATTTATATGAAGGAAATGAACCTTTACCAGACAAATCCTGGATACACATCCAAAACGAAGGGGATTTAATCACAGTTCCCGCGAACTCAACAGTTGAAATACCTGTTCTAATTGACATACCAGAGGAATACACAGAGGATGACACAATAATCTCCAATTATAATAAATCTTATGAGGCATGGCTTCTTGCAGACATGGTTGAAGGACCTGGTAATATCCAAATCGATTATCGTTGCAGATGGGTTTTTAAAACACCTTTACGATATGTCCCTCCTCAAGAACGCCCAGGATATGTCGATTACACTTTTTATCTGATGTTATTCGGGGCAGTTATATTGCTTTCTATTGTTACATTGATTAGTTATAAAAAATTAACAAAGAAAAAAAGCGTTAAAACAAAATCACGTAGAAAAAAATATCAAGAAGATGATGATATCTTTTAGAAATGTATACGATTTTGTAGTATTCTTTATAATAATAAAAAACAATACTTTTTTTAATGAAAATTAAGTATCTTACTCTAATCCCTGTAGTTATAATATTGTTTAGTGTTACTGTATATGCGGATGAAGAGGAGATACTTATTGATTCAGAATATTATGGTCCGTTATGGGATTGTAACCATAATGGGATGGGGGATTATCTTGATGTATCCTTGATTTGTGCTATGTATGGTGCATCAGGTTCCCCACCTGATACTTGGTCAAGAGCAGATATAAATAATGATGGGGTTGTAAATTATCTTGATGTATCAGGTTTCAGCCCACATTATCTTGAAGTATGGGTGGTATGATTTAAATGGGGGTAAAAAAATGAAAAAAATAAAAACAATAGGAATAATAATGTTGATGCTGACCACAATACTTGTGATATATCCTACAGTGAATGCAGATGGACCAAATTATATGGGTTTTCAGGATAGCAATGGAAACTGGGGAAGTATAGATGTAACCATTGGCGATTCATTTAGATTTGACATCTATGGTGATATCAATTCACAGATTGATACAATTGCTTCTGAAAACATTACATATCTACCTGCAGGTATTATAAATTATACAAGTGTTGAAAAAGGAACATTGTTTGATGATGCAAACACGTTATTCTGGTTCACACCAAATAGCGATGGTATTATAAACAATGCAGCAGGATATTGTTATCCTATAACCTGGGCTGTTAAATCAGCAGGTGTTGTTAATAATGTTAATGCAAGTTATGCTAATATCACTTGGGAGGCTGTAGATGTTGGAGTAGTTACTCTTTCGATAACAGCAGGTGGAACTGCTTATTCAGGTAGTGACCCTGGAACTACAAAGTATCAAGGAATTGTTACTGTTCATCCACAGGCTATAACTGGTTTTACTGCTACAAGGATTAATTCAACCTCAATTCATTTATCATGGACTAAGAATACTGGTGATGATTACACTCTTATTAGATATAGAACAGACACCTATCCAACTTCTATATCTGATGGAACAGAAGTATGTAATATCACTGGAACAACTTTTGACCATACATCTCTTTCAGAAGGTCAAAGATATTATTATAGTGCATGGGGATATAATGCCTCTGAAAATATTTGGTCTATTACATATATTTCAACTTCTGAAAAAACAAATAATAAACCAATTCTTTCAAATGAAGACCCATCAGATGGTTCTACAAATATTGATAAAAATTATGCACAGGTAAGTGTTCAACTTAATGATAGTGATGGAGACCTTATGAATTGGGCTATTGAGGTTAGCACAGGAGATAACAATAGTGGCAGTAACTCTGGAAACTCAACAATTTCTTGTTCTCTTTCAACACCTTTAACATATGATGCAACTATTACATGGTGGGTGAATGTAACAGATACCTATGATTCTACAAATACATCTTATACGTTTACAGTTAGAAGTCAATATTCTCCATCACCACCAACTCCTTTCACTGCTACAGCTGTTAATAGAACACAAATAGATTTATCATGGACTAAAGCAAATGGAGCTGATACGACATATATTGAACGTAATACTGCAGAAACCTGGAACAGAGGAGAAGGAGTAGAGGTTTACAACAACACTGGAACAAGTTACAGTGATACAGGTCTTACACAGGGGACAACATATTATTATCAAGCATGGTCATATAATACAACTGATAATGTTTGGTCATCAACATACAGCTCTGATAATGCTACAACAAATGCTAATGCACCACCTGGTCCTTTCTCAAATGAATACCCTGCTAATGAATCCAACTATGTTTCAGTCTATAACGCATATCTAAAAATTAACTGTTCAGATGCAGATGGTGATACATTAACCTTAACCTTCTACTGGGGCAATGGAACAGCAATTGCATTTACAACAATTAATGCTGGTGACCAAGGTAGCCTTTATCTCCCTGATTACATCGAGCCAGATTGGTTAATGCATAGGAATTATAACACTACAACAACATATACTTGGTATGTGATTGCAGATGATGGCTTTGATACAACACAAAGCGATATTTATCATTTCAACACATCATATGCATGGGATACAAATGAAGACCAAGTAAATAATTATCTTGATGTATCTGCTGTATCTGGTAACTATTTAACATGGTCAGGTCAACCTGGTGAAATAGGTGCTGATATTACTGGAAATCCAACACAATGGTTAGGAGATGGAACTGTGAACTATCTTGATGTATCAGCAGTATCAAGCCATTATTTAGAACCAATAAATATATAAAAAAATAAGGGAAAAAAATGAAGAAAACAACACTATTAATAGTATTAATGCTGTTTCTTTCGCTAACTCCAGTAGCATTAAGTGATTATAAGCCTTTATCCCCCAACTACATGGGTTTTCAGGATAGCAGTGGAAACTGGGGTAGTATAGATGTAACCATTGGCGATTCATTTAGATTTGACATCTATGGTGATATCA
>CAZTVD010000001.1:0-562 GCA_964616955.1 Candidatus Woesearchaeota archaeon | reverse complement strand
AGTATCAAGGAATTGTTACTGTTCATCCACAGGCTATAACTGGTTTTACTGCTACTGCATCATCTCCAACAACTATTTCTCTTTCATGGACTAAGAATGCTGGTGATGATAAAACAAAAATAGTAGGAAGTCAAACAGGTTATCCAACAGACCCAGAAACAGGCATAGAGATATATAATGACACAGGCACATCAACTACTGTAGCAATCAATGCTGGTGAGCACTGGTATTATAGTGCATGGGGTTGGAATGATACAGCTAATCTATGGAGTTTATCATATGATTCGGATGATGCTCAAACATCTAATAACATTCCACCTGTTTTTGGAACACCTTCTCCAGATAATGGTTCAACTAATCAACCTCTTTCTTTGACTTGGTCTATACAAATAACAGATGCAGAAGGAGATACAATCTCTTGGAATATAGATTGCAGTAATGGACAAACAACAGTAGGTGGGGGGACAAGTCCGCAGAATGCATATATTTCATTATCAGGGCTTTCTTATTCAACAACTTATACTGTATGGGTTAATGCAACCGATGCAGCAGGAAAGATCGG